>NZ_JAYMFF010000003.1:0-126609 GCF_035989245.1 Adlercreutzia wanghongyangiae
TCGGCGCCGTCCCAGTTGTCAAGGGAGGAGGCATGGCGTCCAGCGATGCGGCCCCAGGTCATGTTCTCGGAGTTGTTGCCGCCGGTGATGCCGTAGCTATGGGCTTGGAAGTTGCCAAAGCTGCCGGCGGCGTATAGGCGCGGAATCACTTCGCCGCGGGTGTCGAGCACCTGGGCGTTGGTGTTCTTCTTCGGACCGCCCAGCGTGGAACACGAACCGGGATACAGGGTGTAGCAATAGTAAGGGCCGCCGTCCAGCTTCTGCAGCGTTTCGGGGTTGCGGTCGAATTTCGGGTCGACGCCGGCATCGCAGATGGCCTGGTACTCGTCGAAGGTGGCGCGCAGGGTTTCGGCGCTCATCCACGGATCCCACTCGGCCATTTTCGCGGCCAGCTCCTCGATGGTGTCGGCCTTGGTGATCCAGCCACGCTCGAGTTCGGCCATGTTGTCCTCGCTCCAGCCGTCCCAGTCGCGCAGCTCGTCGGGCAGCTCCGAGGTCATGTTGCCGCACTCGAAGAAATCGCCCTGGCTGACGCCAATCTTGCCGCTCGTGAAGTTGGTGTGGTCGAATACTACCCAGGTAGGAATGCGATCGTAATCGTCGATTTCATCGTTGAACTGGGTGTATACGTGCCATCCGTTATGCGGAGTCTCGCCGTTGTTCACCTCGTTCACATAGCGCTTGCCCAAGCGGTTCACGTGGAAGAACGAGTTGGTGGGCAGGAAGGCGTCGACGCCGAAGTTGTTTTCGGGGTCGCGGGTGTACATGGAGGACATAGAGATGACCATCGACATGTGCCACAGCTTCGCGCCCACCTCTTCGACCATGCGGATGCCGTCGCCGGTGTTGTAGCGCCAGCCCTCGAAGTGCCAGGGATAGCACTTCAGGTACTCACGCTGCAAATCGTCGTTGAACTCGAAACCGCCCGTGGTGAGAATGACGCCCTTGCGCGCCTTCACCGTTTTCTCTTCATCGCCGATCATCGTGGTGCAGCCGACGATTTCCTTCGTGGCCGGGTTCTGGATGAGATGCTCGTCGTGGCAGTCGAACAGCACTTCGATGCCGAGCTCCTGGCGCGCCGCATCCAGTTCGCGGAAGGTTTGCATGCCGAACCCGTCGACCGAGGAAATTTGGATGCAGCCGCCGTAAGCATCGTTATCCAGGAAATAGTATTCGGGGATGGTGCCGGCGAGCGCCTGCTCGGCCACCTCGTAGCTCATGCCGTACTTGTCAGCGTACTCGGTGTGGCGCGTTGCTTCGGCAACATAGGCGTCGATCATCTCGTCTTCCATGAGGCCGTGGCTGAACGACTTGCAGTAAGCTTTGAAGCGCTCGGGATCGGCGATGACCGTCCACTCGCCATTGTTGATACGGCTGTTGCCGCCTCCTTCGATGGGCGCCTTTTCCAGAACCAGCACTTCCGCGCCGCCCTCATCGGCGGCGATGAGGCTGGACCACATGCCTGCTCCGCCGTATCCAATAACGAGTACGTCGCATTCGTAGTCCCACTGCGCGGGCATCCAGTCGCCGCCGGTGCTTGACAACGACTCATCGGCGGTTGCGCATCCAGCGAGCGATGCGGCACCGGCGGCTGCTGCGCCGGCAAGGGCGGCGCCCTTCAGGAACGAGCGACGCGACAGGGCTTCGTTGGTATTCATGGTTTCCTCCTCCTGATTGGTTCGGGCCGGCATGGTTTATGTCGGTCGGGCCGCGCGATGGCCGTTTTGGGATGGTTCCTCCGCTGCGGCGCTTCTACCTTAGTCGGCTGCGCTCGCATTGCCCTCCGATGGGCTCCTGGATTCTGGCGATTTTTGCAGAAAATAGGATGGAACAGGTCGGTTCACCCTTTTTAGGATGTTCCATCCGATGGCAGAAAAGCCCTGATGTGGGTTACTGAAAAGAATTGAATGGGATGGGATGTGGCGAAGGGGGCGCTATGGATGATGTGTCGCTGGGGAGGCGACTGGGTTTGGACAATCGGGCGTCGGTGCTCGACTTTTGCGTGGTGCTTTTCGGGTTGGCGCTCTGTCGCGTGTGGATCATCCTGTGCTTGTCGGCGCCGTTTGCGCTGGCGGAGCTTGAGTCGAGTGATTGGCTGTTCCTGCTGCCCGGTGGAATGACGGCCTTGGTGGCGGCCCTGGTGGCTACGCGCGCTGCCGACAGAGTTGCCTTTGATGGGGGATTCAAAACAGCGGTGGGTGTGCTCGCTGCGCTGTTCTCGGCGGTGACGCCAGTGGTCGCCTCTCTGCAGCACCCTTGGCTGCTGGGTCTTTTCATGGTGCTGGGAGGCATGGCTTCGGGCTGTTTGCAGATGCTGTGGGGTGCGGCGTTTGCCCGCCGCAGCCAGCTGTTCTGCCTGTATTGCTATCCGGCGACGGCGGTGGTCACGGCTGTCATGGTGGCAGTGGTTTTGGCCGGGGGCGAGTTGCTGGTGTTCTGCGTGTTCCCCCTGGCGTCGTTCCTGCTGCTGCTCGTGGCTTCCGAGGGCTCGGGGTCTGGGAGTGAAGCAACAAAAGCGGAAGTACCCGCTGAGGCGGCTGATGAGTCGGCACTGCCTCTGAGTACGATTGTCCGTCTGCTGATCAGCATAGGGGTGTTCAGCTTCCTTTGCCGTTTCTTCGACGGCTTGCCAGCGGGGGATATGGTCGATCCGCTAGCCGTTATCGGGGGCAGCTCGCTGTTTGCCTTAGTGGTTACAGGCGTTGGTTTTCTCGGTTTCGTTGTGGTGGCAGGACGCACGTTCAATCCTCTCATCGGCTACCGCGTGGCGTTGCCGCTTATGGCTGCGGGCATGACGGTCATTGCGTTGTTTTTCGCACATCACTGGTATCTGTCCATTTTGCTGATCGGCATGGGCTATGAGCTGTTCGATACGCTGACCTGGATATTGCTGGTGGTGCTTGCCCAAAATCAGCGGGTGCGCTGGGCCCCGCTGACGGTGTTCGGCCTGGGCACTGCCGCAACGATGCTGGGCATGGGCGTGGGGCGGCTGGCGGGTGTGGCAGTATCGGCGGGATTGGCTTCAGGGGCCTGGGAGCTGCCGTCGGTGGGAGTGGCCTGCGTGATGACCTTGGTGATAACGGCTTTTCTTGTGATTCCTGAAGGCACGTTCGCCCAACTTGCGGGCATTCGCATTTTTGATCGAGGCGAGCAGCGCCCCGCCGATGAGGACGCGGCGGCCGAAGTGGCTACTGTGGCGGGGCGGCATCCGTTGGAGGCGGCTTGCATGGCGGTGGCCGAGGAGTATCGCCTGACGCCTCGTGAAGGCGAGGTGCTGTTTCTGCTGGCTCGCGGCCGTACGCTGGCCATTGTGGTGCGCGACCTTGGTATTGCGAAGGGCACGGCTCAGACCCACATGGAAAACGTCTACCATAAGTTGGGCGTACACAAGCAGCAAGAACTGATCGATTTAGTGGAATCCTACGTGGAGGGGTAAGGGCGCCAGATCCCCTTGCGGGTCCGTCGCCACTTTCTTTGTGAAAGAATGGGCGGTCAGGCTTTGGTTCTGTACAATAGTCGCCGTTATTGAAACGAGTTTCAAGGAGGATACCCATGCCGAAGATCACCCGTGATCAGGTGCGCGTTCCCGCCGACGTCATGCCCGATATGCGTGACGAGTACATTTCCAACTACATGAAGGCCACGCGCGAGACCGGCCGTCTCATGCTGTTCGCCTGCGATCAGAAGATCGAGCACTTGAACGCGGACTTCTACGGCGAGGGCATCGACATCGCCGACCTCGACCCGGAGCACCTGTTCAAGATCGGCAACGAGGGCGTCTGCGGCGTGCTCGCCGGTCAGCGCGGTCTGGTGGCCCAGTATGCCGCCGACTACCCGGAGATCAACTACCTGGTGAAGATGAACTCCAAGACCAACATCGTGGGCACCAAGCAGGAGGATCCCTATTCTCCGCAGCTGTACGATCTGGATGCCGTGCTGGCCATGAAGGAGGCCGGCGTGAACGTGGTGGGCCTCGGCTACACCATCTACCTCGGCTCCGAGTACGAGGCCACCATGATGGCCGAGGCCGGCGAGCTGATCGCCCAGGCCCATGCCAACGGCCTCATCGTGGTGCTGTGGATCTACCCCCGCGGCAAGGCCGTGACCGCCGAGAAGGATCCGGACCTCATCGCCGGCGCTGCTGGCGTGGCCCTGTGCCTGGGTGCCGACTTCGTGAAGGTGAACCCGCCGAAGCCCGAGGACGGCCGCACCCCCGCCGAGGCCCTGAAGATCGCCTCTACCGCTGCCGGTCGCTGCGGCCTGGTGTGCGCGGGCGGCTCGACGGTTGACGCCGAGACCTTCCTCACCCAGCTGTACGACCAGATTCATGTGGGCGGCGCTTGCGGCAACGCCACGGGCCGCAATATCCACCAGCGCTCGCTGGACGAGGCGGTGCGCCTGACCAAGGCCATCTCCGCCATCACCCTGGCCGACTGGACGGTGGCCGACGCCCTGGCTGTGTTCAACGGCGAGAAGGACTTCACCCTGGCCGACATCTAAGCCGGTATGAGCGTTGAGGAGGGGCGTTTTGCGGCGCCCCTTGCGGGAACCGGAGGGCGCACCTCCGGTTCTTTTTATCGGTATGGCATTTCCGCCCGCGCCATTGCATTTCGAGTTGACGGGTTCGCAGAGAAAGGCTTCCCATGCTCTTCACCGACATCGATATTCTGGACGAGCACTGCGTCGTGCGCCATCACCAGTGGGTGGGCGTGCGCGACGGCCGTATCGCGTATGTGGGCGATAAGGCGCCTGCGCCCGATGCGGCGGCTGCGTTCGGTGAGGTGTACGACGGCGCGGGCAAGCTGCTGATGCCAGCGCTCTACAACGCCCACGCCCACGCCCCCATGACGCTTTTGCGCGGCTATGCGGAGAACCTGCCGTTGCAGCGCTGGCTGGAGGAAAAGTGCTTTCCCTTCGAGGACAAGATGACGGCCGAGGATTGCTACTGGGGCACGGTGCTCGCCTGCGCCGAGATGGCGCGCTTCGGCGTGGTCAGCTTCTCGGACATGTACTACGCCTCCGAGGAGCGCTGCCGCGCGGTGCTGGAGGCGGGCATGAAGGCGAACATGTGCGAGGGGCTCGTGGCCTTCGAGGAGAAGCCCTATGCGGAATACCCCATCTGCGCCCAGATGGAGGCGCTCGTGCGCGATTGGCACGGAGCGGGGGAGGGCCGCATCCGCATCGACTACAACATCCACTCAGAGTACCTGTCCACCGAGACGGTCTGCCGCGATATTCTGGATATCGTGCGCGGCACCGACCTGCGGCTGCACATTCATCTGTCCGAGACCGAGAAGGAGGTGCGCGAGTGCCGTGAGCGCCACGGGGGCCTCTCGCCCGTGGAGTACTTCGACGGCCTGGGCCTGTTCGACGTGCCGGTGACCGCCGCCCACTGCGTGTGGCTCAGCGAGAACGACCTGGATATCCTCGAGTCCCACGGCGTGTTCGTGGCCAACAACCCGGCCTCCAACATGAAGCTCGGCAGCGGGTTCGCGCCCGTTCCGGACATGATGCGCCGCGGCATTCCCGTGTGCCTGGGCTCCGACGGCATGGCGTCGAACAACAACCACAACCTGTTCCACGACATGTATCTGCAGGCGCTTATCTACAAGGGGGCGATCCTGGATCCCACAGCGGTCACGCCCCAGCAGGCGCTGGCCGCGGCCACGCGGGTGGGCGCGCTCTCCCAGGGCCGCGACGACTGCGGGCTCATCGCCGAGGGCGCGCGAGCCGATGTGTGCGTGCTGGATACCACGGGCCCCTCGTGGTGCCCCGCACCCGATCCGGTGTACAACATCGTGTACGCCGGCGATGGCGCCGACGTGGTGCTCACGATGTGCGACGGCCAGGTGGTCTACCGCGACGGCGCGTGGCCCACCATCGACGTGGAGCGCACCAAGGCCGAGTGCACCGCCCGCACCGCCCGCATCATTGGCGAGCTGTAACGCTCTAGGCCACATCCCGCCCCAGATACGAACCGATCCTGCGTAGAGGACGAGGGCTCTGCCCTTGTCGACCTGGCATTGAACGAGCGGAAGGAGCAGAGCCCCTTCCCTAGGGCCGCGCCCGAGGCCGCACCCGAGGCCGCGCCCGTGCTCGCATATCCGAGGCCGCTCACGCGTGTTCGCGAGCGGCGCCTCCCTGGGGGACTTCAGCCCGTCTGGAGTGCGAGCTGATCCTGGGCAGGCAAGGGCCCTCCCCTCCCCTTCCCTACGTGGCATGCCCGAGGCTGCACCTGGAAGTCCCTGTCGCCAGAATTCGCGGGTTTGGTACCCGGCCGGCTCCCATGGGATAATTCTGAACTGGGGTTTTACGGAAGAGCGGTACCAAACTTGCCAATTTTGGGGTACCAAACCGCCAAATCCTGCCAGTGTCGGGGGGGCTGAAAGCAGGGGACTGGACGATGGGGCATGGCAAGATGGGGAGCACGGGCGCGAGCGGGGACGGGCAAGGGGGCGGGTAAGGAGACGGGAGTGGAACGGCGGGGAAGGGGCGGGTGGGACGAGAGGCAGAAGCCGACGAACTTTCAGCGGTTGGGGGCAAGACCTAGGATTGTCCAGAGTTGAGTCTGCCGGGTGGGGAAGTCGCGAACGCGGAAGCGCCATTCCTTTTGCAGCGCTTTGGCAATGCATGCCGCGACTTTGTCCATTTCGGAGGGATCGTTAAGCTGCCGCCGTGAAACGGTAATGACGTGATATCCCATAGACTCTAATGTGGTGCGCTTAACGATGTCGTGATAGTGCTGATCGGAAGTTAGGTGAAATGCATCGCTGTCATATTCCACGATCAGATGCGCGTGGGGCCAGCAGAGGTCGGCAACATAGTATCTCCGGTCGGCTAAGTTGCCAGGGTGTTTGCCGGTGGGGATGGGAAAGTTCAGGGTGGGACGAGGCAAGCCGTAGCCGCCTAGCCGTACAGGTAGAAACAATACGAGTCCGAGCGCTATCTCGCGTGGTGATGCGGCGTGAGGCAATATCCATGGTAAAGCGTTGCGAACGGTCTTGCATCCTGGGATAGACGAACAGCTTCGAGTGACCATCTCAAGGGATGCGCGGGTGGCGATGGGCTCGCGCTGGATGATGGTTGGGCTGTCGGCATGGAGGGAATAGGACGCACATAACGCACTGCCCTGGGCGGCAGCTTGAATTACGGAACGTCCGCGCATTGCCTGGACGAGGGCCACTTCGGGCGGTGGCGCAAGAATGCCGTCGCCCACGTGAAGAAAATCGAAGTTGAGCAAAGCGGGCGTTCCCAGGTGGCAGCGCGCATATTTCTGTCTCCGATGCTTTCGATCGAACACCGTTATATGAGCCGGTCGCGAGAGAAAGGGGAATGTGCTGTGGACGTGGTCGAGAACCCGTTTGCTCGGCGTGAATTCGGCTGCTCGTTCAGAGGTGATGGCTCTTCTCTGGAGCGGAGCGTGCACAGTATGTCCGAATAATTCGAGGGCAGTGGGGCCGAAGAGGGCGATCTTGCTCATGGGGCTCCTTGGGACGAAACTGAACAGAGGGTGATTCTTTCCAGCATAGAAGATCACAACCGCAGAAACGTCTCGGGAGTGTCGTTCCGCTTTCGGGAAGAGTTCGTCGATCCGCCGTCGCGCTTTCGGGAGGAGTTCGTCGATCTGTCGTGCGGCAGTCGAAAGAAGCGCCGTGAAAAAGCCGCCGCGTAGTCAGAGGTTCCGATTCCCTCTCTCCGATTGTCTTACGGGCGGCGGGCGTTCTCCCTGCGGTACCAGCTCATCCTCCTGTGGTATCAGGCTCCCGTGGTGTCAGGCTCTCCCGTTTTCGGTACCAAACCCTCGGTTTCTGCCGAGCCCGGAGGTGCCTGTCGCCAGAATTCGCGGGTTTGGTACCCGGCCGGCCCTCATGAGGAAATTCTGAACTGGGGTTTTACGGAAGAGCGGTACCAAACTTGCCAATTTTGGGGTACCAAACCGCCAAATCTTGGCGGAAAGTGGGGCGCTGGGCATGGGGGACCGTGGAACGCTGGAAGCGGGGGCCGTGGAACGCTGGAGGCGGGGGGCGGCAGGACTCTGGAGACGGGCCCGTGGGGAAGGCGGGCTTGGGGGGGGCGAGCGCGAGACGCCGGGCGTAGGGCGAGCGCGAGACGTCGGGCGTAGGGCGAGCGCGAGACGCCGGATGGGCGCCGTAAGCGATTTCGGGAACGGTGAAGCCGCGCAAAATAACCGGGCGCTGTGGACCGCGGTGCCGCTGCCTTTTGCTAAGATGAACCCATGATCTAAATGCCGTTCGCCGGCTGGAAGCGACCGCTCGCTGTCACTGTGTCAGTAAGCCCCGCCGCCCGCGCAACGGTGCCGCTTCGTCGCGCGAGCCAATGATGGCCCCGCGATCAGGGAAGTCCCGCGCAAAGGGTGCGGGTGCCCTCGAACAGGAAGGCAGGTGGTCGCCCATGGCAGCTCCGGCTCCCGAACACGTCAGAAATATCGTCCTGGTGGGACAGGACGGCGCCGGCAAGACCTCGTTGGCCGAGGCCATGCTCTTCGTCTCCGGCAAGACGCCGCGCATGGGCACGACCCACGACGGGAAATCGTATCTCGACTACGACCCCGAGGAGATCAAGCGCAAGTTCACCATCTCCACGTCCATCGCGCCCATTCCCTACAAGGACTACAAGATCAACGTGCTGGACACCTCGGGCCACCCCGACTTCATCGGCGACACCCTGGCCACCATGCAGGCTGCGGAAATGGCCCTGTTCGTGGTGGACGCCGCCGACGGCCCGGGGGTTATGACCACGAAGCTGTGGCGCGAGGCCGAGGACATGCGCCTGTCGCGCGCCGTGTACGTCAACCACATCGACCGCGAGGGCGCGAACTTCGACGCCGCCATGGCGCTTCTGCATGCTCGCTTCGGCGGCCGTCTGGGCGCGGTGACCATTCCCATCGGCCAGGGCGCCGACTTCGCGGGCGTCATTGACATCATCCGCATGAAGGCCCGTTACTTCGAGCCCGGCGGCACCGCCGAGCGTGTGGAGGACGTGGACACGCTGCCCGAGAAGTACCAGGAGGAGGCCCGCATCGCCCGCGACAAGCTGTGCGATTTGGTGGCCGAGGCCGACGACGAGCTCATGATGAAGTACCTCGACGGCGAAGAGCAGCTCACCCAGGAGGAGCTGGAAAACCTGCTTGACGCGGCCATTGCCCAGGAGCTCATCATCCCCGTGTTCGTGGGAAGCACCATCATCATGCAGGGCGTGCAGGGCCTCATGGAGGACATCTGCACCTACTTCCCGCACCCGAAGAGCCACGGCCGCTTCCGCATGGCCGACGATGTGACCGTGCGCATCGACGAGACCAAGCCCCCCTGCGCCTTCGCCTTCAAGACGGTGTCCGACCCGTTCGTGGGACGCCTCACCTTCCTGAAGGTCATCTCCGGATACCTGGAGCCGGGCCTCGAGCTTGTCTGCGGGCGCACCGGCAAGAAGGAGCGCCTGGGAAAGATCCAGGTGATGATGGGCAAGGAGGCCGTGGACGTGAAGAGCGCCAAGGCCGGCGATATCGTGGTGGTGCCGAAGCTTACCGACGTGCGCGCCGGCGACACGCTGTCTTGCGAGGGCACCATCGCCATCGAGCCGCTGCCTTTGCCCGAGCCTTTGTACCCCGTGGCCATCGAGGCCGTGTCGAAGAAGGAGGAGGACAAGCTCGGCACCTTCCTCGCCCGCGCAGCCGAGGCTGATCCCACCATCCGCATCACCCGCGACGAGGACACGCACCAGACCATCATCCACGCCATGGGCGAGGCCCAGGTGGAGATGCTGCTGAACCGCCTGAAGGAGCAGTCGGGCGTTGAGGCGAAGCTCGTGCCCGTGCGCATTCCCTACCGCGAGACCATCACCAAGCAGGCCGAGGCCCAGGGGCGCCACAAGAAGCAGACCGGCGGCGCCGGCCAGTTCGGCGACTGCTGGCTGAGGATCGCCCCCATTCCCGGCGAGGGCTACGAGTTCGTAGACGAGATCAAGGGCGGCGCCATCCCGAACGGCCTCATCCCCGCCGTGGACAAGGGCGTGCGCGAGGCCATGGAAGAGGGATTCCTCGCCGGATACCCCATGGTGGACGTGAAGTGCACGGTGTTCGACGGGTCGTATCATTCGGTGGACTCCAACGAGATGGCCTTCAAGACCGCGGCCCGCATCGGCTTCCGCGCCTGCTGCGAACAGGCCGGCCCTATCATCCTGGAACCCTGGGCTACCATGGAGGTCACCGTGGGGGAGGAGTACGCCGGCACCATCATGGGCGACATCTCCACCCGCCGCGGCCGCATCGTGGGCACCGACGCGGGCTTCGCCGCCGGCGAGACCGTCATCAAGATGCGCGCGCCCTACGCCGAGGTGATCAACTACACGAAGGACTTGCGGAGTATGACGCGCGGCTCCGGCTCCTACACGCTTACGCTGGAAGGCTACGAGGCCGCCCCGGCCGACGTGACCCGGAAGCTCGTGGAAGCCTACGAGGCTTCGCGGGCCGCTGGCAACTAAGGGCACGGGAAATTTCAAGGCGTCCCCGACTCGGGCGGCCTGAAGGCCGCCCCTACGGTTTGCTTCCGGGGCGGGTGCGTATTTTGACGCGTGCCCTGGCGGGCGTTTCGGTACGAGCCTCGTAGCCTCGTAGGGGCGGGCTTTAGCCCGCCCTTTCTTATGCCTGATCCAAGGGCATTTTCCAAAAAAAATCCATGGCTTGTAAAAATTTTTCTTGACTCGGCGTTCCCCTCATAGTAACTTAGCGGATTGCAACTTTTTGCAGATTTGCGATGGACGTGAAGGAGGAACAGCCTCGTGGCTCAGGAAAAAAAATCCGCTCCCACCAGCCTTTACAGGGATCGCCGAAGCTTTGCGAAGATTCCGGACGTTATGGACGTCCCCAATCTGATCGCCATCCAGACGGAAAGCTTCGATTGGTTCAAGAATGAAGGTTTGGCGCAGGCCTTCGCCGATGTGTGCCCCATTGAGAACAATACGGGCGACATGTGTGTCGAGTTCGGCAAGCATGAGTTCGGCGAGCCCAAGTACACGGTGGATGAATGCAAGGAGAAGGACGTCACCTATCAGGCGCCGCTCTTCGTCGAGATTCGCTTCATCAACCGCGAGACCGGTGAGATCAAGGAGCAGGAGGTGTTCATGGGCGACTTCCCGCTCATGACGCCGCGCGGCACCTTCATCATCAACGGCACCGAGCGCGTCGTGGTGTCCCAGCTGGTGCGTTCTCCGGGTGTGTATTTCGCCTCCGAGCGCGACAAGACCTCCGACAAGACCATCTACAACGCGAAGGTCATCCCCTCCCGCGGTGCATGGCTCGAATTCGAGACTGACAAGCGCGACCTGCTTTCCGTGCGCATCGACCGCAAGCGCAAACAGCCGGCCACCCTTCTGGTGCGCGCCCTCGGCCTCGCCGAGACCCGCGAGGAGATCATCGAGCTGCTGGGAAGCTCCGAGATGGTGCTGCGCACGCTGGATCGCGATCCCGCCACCACCAAGGAAGAGTCGCTCATCGAGCTGTACAAGCGCTTCCGTCCCGGCGAGCCGCCGACGATCGACTCGGCCCGCACCCTGCTCGACGGTCTGTTCTTCAACCCGCAGCGCTACGACCTGGCGAAGGTCGGTCGCTACAAGATGGACAAGAAGCTGGGCTTTACGCCCGAGGAGAACGACTCCTCCACGCTGACCAATGAGGACATCATCCGCACGATGCGCTACATCATCGGTCTGCACAACGGCGACGAGGGCTTCGCCACCGACGACATCGACCACTTCGGCAACCGCCGCATCCGCTCGGTGGGCGAGCTGATTCAGAACCAGTTCCGCATCGGCCTCTCGCGCATGGAGCGCGTGGTGCGCGAGCGCATGTCCATGCAGGAGCCCGACGAGATCACGCCGCAGAGCCTGGTGAACATCCGCCCCATCGTGGCCGCTATCAAGGAGTTCTTCGGAAGCTCCCAGCTGTCGCAGTTCATGGACCAGTCGAATCCCGCTGCGGGTATTACCCACAAGCGCCGCCTGTCGGCTCTGGGCCCGGGCGGTCTGTCCCGCGAGCGCGCCGGCTTCGAGGTACGCGACGTGCATACCTCCCACTACGGCCGCATGTGCCCCATCGAGACGCCTGAAGGCCCGAACATCGGCCTCATCGGTTCGCTGGCCGCCTACGGTCGCATCAACCCCTACGGCTTCATCGAGACGCCCTATCGTCGCGTGATCGACGGCAAGGTGACCGACGAGATCGACTACCTGACCGCCGATGAGGAAGAGAACTTCACCATCGCCCAGGCCAACGACTTGTTCGACCTGGAAACCCGCGAGTTCGGCTACACCGACGAGGACGGCGTGTTCCACAAGTCCACCCGCGTGCTCGCCCGTACCACCGACACCAACGGCGTGTTCGGCGAGGCCATGGACGTGCCGCCCGAGCAGGTGAACTACATGGACGTGTCGCCGCGCCAGATGACCAGCGTGGCTACCTCGCTCATTCCGTTCCTCGAGCACGACGACGCCAACCGCGCCCTCATGGGCTCGAACATGCAGCGCCAGGCCGTGCCGCTGCTGCGCCCCACGGCGCCGCTGGTGGGTACCGGCATCGAGCACCGCATCGCGGTGGACTCCGGCGAGATCCTCGTGGCCCAGCGCCCCGGCGTGGTGGACTATGTGGACGGCCAGACCATCATCATCCTGAACAACGACGGCGAGTACGACGAGTACCTCATCCCGAAGTTCCAGCGCTCCAACCAGTCCGGTTGCATTAACCATCGCCCCATCGTGCGCAAGGGCGACGAGGTGGAGGCCGGCGACGTGCTGGCCGACGGCCCGTCCTGCGACGGCGGCGAGCTGGCGCTGGGCCAGAACCTGATGATCGCCTACATGCCCTGGGAAGGCTACAACTACGAGGACGCCATCATCGTGTCCGAGCGCGTGGTGTCCGAGGACCTGCTGACCTCCATCCACATCTCCGAGTACGAGATCGACGCGCGCGACACGAAGCTGGGCCCCGAGGAGATCACCCGCGAGATTCCGAACATCTCCGAGGACATGATTTCCGACCTGGACGCCGACGGCATCATCCGCGTGGGCGCCGAGGTGTTCCCGGGCGATGTGCTGGTGGGCAAGGTTACCCCGAAGGGCGAGACCGAGCTGACCGCCGAGGAGCGCCTGCTGCGCGCCATCTTCGGTGAGAAGGCCCGCGAGGTGCGCGACACTTCGCTGAAGGTGCCCCACGGTTCCGGTGGCCGCGT
The DNA here is from genome assembly GCF_035989245.1 of Adlercreutzia wanghongyangiae. Lineage (NCBI taxonomy): Bacteria > Bacillati > Actinomycetota > Coriobacteriia > Eggerthellales > Eggerthellaceae > Adlercreutzia > Adlercreutzia wanghongyangiae. The sequence goes on from NZ_JAYMFF010000003.1 coordinate 13,239, forward strand.
CATCGGCATCTACCGCAGCTCGCGCGACGCCGGCGACGATCTGCCTCCGGGAGTGAACGAGCTGGTGCGCATCTACGTGGCTCAGAAGCGTAAGGTGCAGCAGGGCGACAAGCTGTCGGGCCGCCACGGCAACAAGGGCGTTATCTCCCGCGTGCTGCCGGTGGAGGACATGCCCTATCTGGCCGACGGCACGCCCATCGACGTCATCCTGAACCCCCTGGGCGTTCCTTCCCGAATGAACGTGGGCCAGCTTTTGGAGAACCACCTGGGCTGGGCCGCCAAGTGGGGCTGGTCCGACGCCGAGGACACCGACGAGGTGGTGGAGGGCCCCATGTACGTGGCCACGCCCGTGTTCGACGGTGCCACCGAGGAGGAGATCTCGGACGCCATCGAGAAGGCGAACCGCAACCTCATCAACATGAACCACGCCAAGTACGGCGACATGGCCCGCGACGAGCTGGTGCCGCAGCTGTCCCGTACCGGTAAGACCTGGCTGTACGACGGCCGCACCGGCGAGAAGTTCCGCGAGCCCATCACCGTTGGCCAGACCTACATCCTGAAGCTCGGCCACATGGTGGACGACAAGATTCACGCCCGCTCGACCGGCCCCTACAGCCTGATCACCCAGCAGCCGCTGGGCGGCAAGGCCCAGTTCGGTGGCCAGCGCTTCGGCGAGATGGAGGTGTGGGCCCTGTACGCCTACGGCGCCTCCAACGTGCTGCAGGAGATTCTGACCGTGAAGTCCGACGACACGTCGGGCCGCGTGAAGAGCTACGAGGCCATCGTGAAGGGCGAGAACATCCCGGCTCCCGAGGTGCCCGAGTCCTTCAAGGTGCTGGTGAAGGAAATGAAGTCGCTGTGCCTGAACATCGAGCTGAAGGGCCACGACATGCAGTCCATCAGCGAGGATGAGATTGACGTTATGGATGGCGATCAGGCGCTGTACAACGCCCTGGCCGCCGATGCCAAGAAGACCGAAGAGGAAGAGGCCGATGCCATCGGCGCCCTTGCCGACGCGGTGGGCAGCTTGGTGGACGATCTCGATTTCGATTTGAACACCGCCGACCTCATCGGTGGCGGAGAGGAGGCTTAAAGCATGACGGAATTCGACGTCAACAATTTCGACGCCCTGCGTATTTCGCTTGCTTCCGCCGAGGATGTGCGCAGCTGGTCGCGCGGCGAGGTGAAGAAGCCCGAGACCATTAACTACCGCACCCTGAAGCCCGAGAAGGACGGCCTGTACTGCGAGAAGATCTTCGGTCCCACCAAGGACTGGGAGTGCGCCTGCGGCAAGTACAAGCGCGTGCGCTTCAAGGGCATCGTCTGCGAGCGCTGCGGCGTGGAAGTGACCCGCTCCAAGGTGCGTCGCGAGCGCATGGGCCATATCGAGCTGGCCGCGCCCGTGAGCCACATCTGGTACTTCAAGGGCAGCCCGTCCCGCTTGGGCTACCTGCTGGACATTCCGCCGAAGGAACTGGAGAAGGTGCTGTACTTCGCCAGCTCCATCATCACCTCGGTGGACAAGGAGGCTCGCGAGGAGGACGTAGACGACCTGCGCGACGAGTTGGCCGCCGACCTGGAGGAACTGGACGCCGAGCGCGACCGCCTCATCGAGGCCACCCGCAAGCTGTCTACCGACTACGTGCCCGAGGATGACGACTTCGTCGACGACCTGGATGACGACGAGCGCCTCACCCCCGAAGAGGTGGAAGAGGAGATCGCCGACATCTATGAGGAGTTCAACGAGCGCAAGGCCCTGCGTCAGGACGCTTTCGACGCCTTCCTGAAGATCGAGCCGAAGCAGCTGATCCCCGACGAGGCCCTGTACCGCGAGATGCGCGCCTGCTACCGCGACTACTTCACCGGCGGCATGGGTGCCGAGTCGGTGCGCGACCTGCTGGACGCCATGGACCTGGAGGCTACCTCCGAGGAGCTGCGCGAGGTCATCGCCACGGGCAAGGGCCAGAAGCGCGCCAAGGCCGTGAAGCGCCTGAAGGTGGTGGACGCGTTCCTGAAGTCGGACAATAAGCCCTCCGGCATGATCTTGGACGTGATTCCGGTTATCCCGCCCGACCTGCGTCCCATGGTGCAGCTGGACGGCGGCCGCTTCGCCACGTCGGACCTGAATGATCTGTACCGTCGCGTCATCAACCGCAACAACCGCCTGAAGCGCCTGCTGGACCTCGGTGCCCCCGAGATCATCATCAACAACGAGAAACGCATGCTGCAGGAGGCCGTGGACTCGCTGTTCGACAACGGTCGTCGCGGCCGCCCCGTCACGGGCCCGGGCAACCGCCCGCTGAAGTCCATCAGCGACATGCTGAAGGGCAAGCAGGGTCGTTTCCGTCAGAACTTGCTGGGCAAGCGCGTGGACTATTCCGGCCGTTCGGTTATCGTCGTGGGCCCGCAGCTGAAGCTGCACCAGTGCGGCCTGCCGAGCCAGATGGCCCTGGAGCTGTTCAAGCCCTTCGTCATGAAGCGCCTGGTGGAGTTGGAGTACGCTGCCAACATCAAGGCCGCCAAGCGCGCCGTGGACCGTGGTGCCAGCTACGTGTGGGACGTGCTGGAAGAGGTTATCGCCGAGCATCCCGTGCTGCTGAACCGCGCACCAACCCTGCACCGTCTGGGCATCCAGGCCTTCGAGCCGGTGCTGGTCGAGGGTAAGGCTATCAAGCTGCATCCGCTGGTCTGCACCGCCTTCAACGCCGACTTCGACGGCGACCAGATGGCCGTGCATGTGCCGCTGGGCGCCGAGGCTCAGGCTGAGGCCCGCGTGCTTATGCTGTCCTCCAACAACATCAAGTCGCCCGCCCATGGCCATCCGCTGACCGTGCCCACCCAGGACATGATCATCGGTCTGTACTACCTAACCGCTGTGCGCGACGGCTTCCCGGGCGAGGGTCGTGTGTTCATCGACCTCGACGACGCCCTGAACGCCTACGACGCTCGTGCCGATCTTGACCTGCAGGCCAAGATTCAGGTGCGTCTGCCCTACAACATGAAGGTGGCCACGGCCTTCAACACCTTCGAGGATCGCAAGGAAGGCGAGCGCATCGAGACGTCGGTCGGCCGCATCATCTTCAACGATGTGCTGCCGCCGGACTACCCCTTCTTGAACTACGAGATGAACAAGAAGGAGATCAGCCGCCTGGTGGAGGACGTGACCAACACCTACGATCTGTCCGAGGTGCCGCCGATTCTGGACGGCCTGAAGGACGCGGGCTTCCACTACGCGACGCGCGCCGGCGTAACCGTGTCGGTGTACGACGCCACTATCCCGCCCAGCAAGCCGGAGATTCTGGCTCAGGCTGACGCGCGCGTGGCCGCCATCGACGAGGACTACGAGATGGGCCTCATGTCGAATGAGGAGCGCCACAAGCAGGTCGTCGACATCTGGAACGACGCCAACGAGGAAGTCGGCGAGGCCATGGCGGAGAACTTCGACAAGTTCAACCCCATTTACATGATGGCCTTCTCCGGTGCCCGCGGTAACATCAAGCAGATTCGTCAGCTGGCCGGTATGCGCGGCCTGATGTCCGACCCGAAGGGCGAGATCATCGACCGCCCGATTAAGGCGAACTTCCGCGAGGGCCTGTCGGTACTGGAATACTTCATTTCCACCCACGGCGCCCGTAAGGGTCTGGCCGACACCGCTCTGCGTACTGCCGACTCGGGCTACCTGACCCGTCGTCTGGTGGACGTGGCCCAGGACGTTATCATCCGCGAGATCGACTGCGGTACCACCGAGGGCGTGAGCTACCCGGTGCGCAACGAGAAGAACGAGGTGGACGAGAACCTGGTGGGCCGCTGCCTGCTGGAGCCGGTGGCCAACCCCGAGACCGGCGAGATTATGGCCGAGGCCGGCAGCTACCTGCACTCCATGGCCCAGCTGCGCGAGATCGACGCGGCCGGCGTTGCCGAGGTGGTCATCCGCACCATCATGACCTGCCATGCCGAGCATGGCGTGTGCCAGAAGTGCTACGGTTGGGATCTCGCCACGGCCCGTCCGGTGAACATCGGCACGGCGGTGGGCATCATCGCCGCCCAGTCCATCGGTGAGCCCGGCACGCAGCTGACGATGCGTACGTTCCACACCGGCGGCGTGGCTGGCGAGGACATCACCCACGGTCTGCCTCGTGTTCAGGAGCTCTTCGAGGCCCGTAAGCCGAAGGGCCAGGCGGTGCTGGCGGAGATATCGGGCACCATGCAGGTGGCCGGCGACAAGATGTCGAAGACCATCACCATCCACGACCAGGAAGGCAACTACCGCGAGTACGTGGTGAGCGCCCGCGCCCAGCTGCTGCCGGGCGTCTACGACGGGTGCGAGGTCACGGTGGGCCAGCAGCTGACCAAGGGTTCGGTGAACCCCCACGACCTGCTGCGCCTGACCGATCCGAACACCACGCTGCGCTACATCGTGGGCCAGGTCCAGGGCGTGTACGTGTCCCAGGGCGTGGACATCAACGACAAGCACATCGAGGTTATCGCGCGCCAGATGCTGCGCAAGGTGGCCGTGCTGGACGCCGGCGACTCCGACTTCCTGCCGGGTCGTCAGGTGAACCGCTTCGAGTTTGAGAAGGTGGCCAACGAGCTGATCGCCGAGGGCAAGGAGCCGCCGGTGGGCCAGCCGCTGCTGCTGGGCATCACCAAGGCGTCGCTGGCTACCGACTCCTGGATGTCGGCCGCTTCGTTCCAGGAGACCACCAAGGTGCTCACCGATGCCGCCATCGAGGGCAAGACCGACTACCTGGCCGGCCTGAAGGAGAACGTCATCATCGGCAAGCCCATCCCTGCCGGCACCGGCCTGCGCCGCTACCGCGACGTGCGTCTTACCTACAAGGGCCGTCCGGTGGACCAGGTCAGCGGCGACGCGCTGCCCGACTTCGCTCCCGACGCCCTGCGCGAGATCGAGGAACTGCTGCCCCAGCCCCAGGATTGGTCGCTGGATAACGACGGCTACTTCAACTCCACGGGCTCCTTCGGAGGCTACTACAGCGCGCTGTCGGGTCATCGCGGCCACAACCTGTCCGACGAGGACGCTCGCCTGTACATCTACGACGACCTGGGCGTGTCCCAGCGTTGGGCGAACAAGTTCTCCGAGGCGGGCATCGAGACCGTGGCCGACCTTCTGGGTCACACCGAGGAGGATCTGCTGCGCATCGAGGGCATCGGCGTGAAGGCCATCGAGGAGCTGAAGGAGGGTCTGGAGGCGCGCGACCTGATGCATGTCATCGAGGACGATCTGGCGGCTTCCTCCGACGACATGAGCCAGCTGCTCGACATGGTGTTCTCGCCCGATGACACCATCCTCATTGGTGGCGACGAGCCGCCGACGTTCAACACCGACGGCGAGGAAATGCTCGGCGAGGCCCTGCCTCCGCGCTCCTACCAGCGCAACCTGGAAGAGCTCGACGCTCTGCTGGGTTCCGTGGGCGGCCTGGGCTCCTTCGGCTTCGGCGTGACCAGCGCCGAGGACGAGGCGGCCAGCAACGCCGCCATGGAGGACGGCGAGGAGTAAGCAGCTCTGCAATTTGTCGCTGAATAGCACTACCGAGGGGGACGATTCCATCGTCCCCCTCTTGATAGAGGAGGGGATTATGGCGGGACGTCTGGCCACGTTGGGGGCGGCGGATGTCAAGATCATTGCGGGTTCGGCGTGTTTCTGGGCATGGCTCGACGGCATGTTCATGAGCGCGTTCTTTCGAGGCTCCCATGAGGAAGGCCTGATGGCCGAGTTGGCGGTTGTGCTGCTCTTCGGCGTGAGCGCCGTGGGGTTTGCGGCTTTTCTGGCGTGGCCGGCGCGGGCAAACCAGTTGCTCGGCGAGAAGCGGACTCCGCTGATGGCAGCGGCGTTGGGTACCGTGGGATCGGCGTTGTTCGCCGCGGCGGGTGCCATGCATGCGGTGACATTGCTTGTTGTCGGCGGTGCCTGCTGCGCCGTTTGCATGGCTATGTTTCAGATGGGCTGGGGCGCCGTTTACTGTCGCGATGGCGCGAGAAGCGCGGCGCTGTATGCTTCGGGTGGTTTTGCGGGGGCGGTGATTATCGATTTGCCCTTGCTGTTCATGGTACCGCTGGCATCGATGGTGTTCTATGCGCTTTTGCCCCTGGTGTCCGGCGTGCTGCTCGTCTCTATCGGCGGTGATGAGCGTCGCTACCAAACGTCGGAGCAGGCAGTGGGCGGAGGTCCTTCTCTGCTGACGGCCATTGACCGGCGTTTGGGTATTCCGCGGATGCTTCTGCTGGCGGCTGCCTTGGTATTGGTCAGCTTCGGCTACCTTCAGCACCTGGTCTCGTTTTCCTCGGTGGCAAGCGGGGGCACTCCGGGTGGCGTTGTGGTGCAGCTAACACGCGGCGCGATGGCGGTGATCTTGTTTTCCGTGGTCATCTGTTCGCCCTCGCGTACAAACATCCTGTACCGCATGGGCCTGCTACTGATCATTGCCGGTTTCATGTTGATGCCCTTCTTATTCGGGTCGGGGTTGTTCTGGGTTGCGGGTGCCATCATTATCAGTGGCTATACGGCATTTGATTTGCTGGTGTGGGTGCTGTTTTCCCAGATTGCCCACACTCGTTCCGAAAGTCCGCTCCAAACTATCGCGGTCATTAAGCTGCTGGCCGTTATTTGCTATGTGGTAGGGGCGGTGGCTGGCATGGTTCTGGTGGGCAACGACGAGACCCTGCACACTTACGTGCTGCAAGAGACCACGCTCATGGGATATCTGGTGATGATAGCCACCGTGCTTTTGCTGAGCAGCAAGGATATGTGGGTGCTGTCGGGAATGGTCGCCACCTCTTCGGGTGCGAGCGGAGGGGAGGCTCGCCGGCAGTGCTTGGATCAGTGGTTCGTCGCCTATGGCCTAACGCCACGCGAACAGGAGATCGCCCATCTGCTGATAGCCGGCCGCACCCAGCCGTGGGTGGCAACCAGCCTGTGTATATCCGAGAACACGGTGGGCACGCACGTGCGCCATATTTACCAGAAACTGGGCGTACATGATCGCCAACAGTTCATCGATCTGGCGAATGACCAGTACACAGCCGTATCACCCGATTCACGTGAGGCGGTTTCCTGATATCACGAGGGTTGGCTGATCTTCCCGAATACGGTGTTTCGTGCGTTGGCGGCAGCGAGGCGCCGGTCCATGATGGAGCACGGCAATTGGAGGTTGCCCTCCCGATGCGCCTGGGGCGCACGGCGAGCATTTCACTATCATGGAAGGGGAAGGAACATGAATATCGACCGCAGGAGTTTCCTCAAAGGTGCGCTGGTATCGGGCGCAGCGGCGGCCGCCACGGTGGCGATGCCCGGGTGCAGCCCGGCGGCGCCGAGCGAGAAGGCAGCTGGCGATCTGGCCGCCACGGGTGCCCATAGCTGGGAAGTGGCTCCGGCTCCTATCGAGGACATCGCCTCCACGCAGGACTACGATGTGGTTGTCGTCGGCGCGGGTCTGGCTGGCGTGAACGCCGCTGAGGCGGCGGCGCGCAACGGTGCCAAGACCGTTGTCATCGAGCGCAACACCGGCATTTCCATCCGCGGCGTGGATGTGGGCCATATCGGTAGCCGCTACCATAAGGCTAACGGCTTCGACCTGGATCCGCGTGTGGCAGCGCGTTATCTGCACCACGCCTCGCACCAGACTACCAATTACGATCTCATCTACGTGTGGGCTTCCCGTTCGGGCGAGGTGTTCGACTATATTGAGGACCTGGGCGCTGCCAGCGGCGTAAGCATGGTGCCGGCACTTTCCGGTACGGCGAAGTATGGCAATTGGTCGAAGCTGCCCGAGCAGTGGCGTGTGTATCCCGACGCGGTGTCGTTCGTGCGTGGTGGCGAGACCTACGATATGCGCGACGACGGGCAGCCCGTGAACGTCACGCTCGGCGAGTTGGTGTACGACTCCGCCGTGAAGAACGGCGCCGAGTTCGTGTTCGAGACGCGTGCCGAGCAGTTGGTGGGCAATGCGGCTGACGGCATTACGGGTGTGATTGTGACGGCGGCTGACGGTAGCCACGTGCAGTACAACGCCAAGAAGGGCGTTATCCTGGCTACGGGCGACATCGGCGGCAACCAGGAGATGGTGGATGTGTTCTGTCCCATTTCCAATCGTTCCGACGCGAACGTGTATGCTCCGGCCGGCTTCAACAACGGCGACGGCATCCTCATGGGCTCGTGGGCCGGTGCGGCCATTTCCAAGAGCCCGGCCGCTCCGATGATCCATCAGTTCACGCTGGACACTCTGGAATTCAACCTCACCTCGTTCATCATGTGCTGGTTGGCAGTGAACGCCAACGGTGAGCGCTACGGCGCCGAGATGCCCTTCGAGCCCATGCTGACCAATGCCCGCATGAACACGCCGGGCAATATCGCCTGGTCGATTTTCGACGGCGACTACGAGAAATACCTCATGCAGCAGCAGCCCGAGCGCTTCGACCGCTTCATGGACGGTCTGGACGCCGTAATGGAGAAGTGGCTGGACAACGGCATGTTGGTGAAGGCCGACACTCTGGAAGATCTGGCTGCGCAGCTGGATGTGCCTGCTGATGCCCTGAAGGCGACGGTAGAACGCTACAACAGCATGGCCGAGACTGGCGAGGATGTTGACTTCGGCGTGCCGGAGCAGTTCCTGGCCCCGGTGAAGACGGCTCCGTTCTACGCTACGAAGAACGTGTGCAGTACCTTGACCATCCCCTTCGGTCTGCATGTGAATGCCGATTCGCAGGTGCTGACTGCCGAGGATGAGCCTATTCAGGGTCTGTTCGCCATCGGCAATGTGCAGGGCGACTTCTTCGGCAACGACTACCCGGTGCATTGCCCTGGCGTGAGCCATGGCCGCTGCGTGACCTTCGGTCAGCTGGTTGGCTCTGCGGTAGCCCAGGACAAGGTCATCTCCGAGCTGTCGTTCGCGTAAGAACTCGCTGACATACTACGTGCCATCAAGCGCGTCGCCTCCCTCCCCGACGCGCTTGCATGCTAAGGACGCGACCGTAGGCCGGCCGCGTCCTTGCGTTTCAGCTCATTGGAGTTGCTGCACTTGCGCCCAGTTGCATCGTCGGGTATTCCATGCGTGGCAATTCCGAGGATCATTTCGTAGGGGCGCCCTTTAGGGTGCCCGGCCAAGCTGTCGTTATGCTCGGGGGCCCGGGGCGGCTAAAGCCGCCCCCTACGGGGACTCGCCCGGGTCGATACTCGCTTTCTACAAGGGGGGCCTGTGGTTCTGGATGGCCCGCAGTTTCAGGTCGCCTAACCTGAAACTGCTGCTTGCTTGTTCGACGGTATTACATTATAGTGGCGGAAAGGAAGGAGGCCTGTATGGACGCCATCGTTTCGGCTCGCGTGCCCGTTGCCCTGAAGGAGCGTGGCAACGGTATTTTGCGTGATATAGGCTGCACGCCCACTCAGCTCATCAATGCTGCCTACCAGTTCGTGCTATCGGAGCATGAGTTGCCGAAGCCTCGTGACCCCCTCGAGGGAATGAAGGGCACGAAGCGAGAGCTGACCGATCAGCAGCGGGAGAAGATCCGCCGTTCCCTTCAGGCTATGTATGTCGGTCCACCGGCCACGGACGAGTCGTTTTCCAGCCAGTTGAGTGCCGCAAGGGATGAGCGCTATGCGCGTTTTGCTTGACGCCAACGTGCTGATAGACCTGTATACACAGCGGCCGCCCGAGGGTGATATCGCCCAGAAGTTACTGATCATGAGAGAATTCGGCGATGTTGAGCTCTGGGTCTCGGCAAAATCGTTCACCGATGTGTTCTACGTGCTTCACAAGACCTATAGCAGCGATTACGTGCAGAACGCCTTCGAAGAAAGCTACCAATGGCTGGAGATATGCTCCATCGATGGCGCCGACATTCATCGGGCGACAAGTCGCCGATGGGCCGACTTCGAAGATTGTCTGGTGGACGTGTGCGCCGAGAAGGTGAAGGCCGACTTTCTGCTTACCCGCGATGAAAAGGGGTTTGCCCAGGGTCATGTGCCTGCGATAAGCCCGGGCGATTTCTTCGACTACGTTGAAAGCGAATACCAGATTGCCTACGACGTCATCGACTTGAGCGAAGAGTTCTAGGCGTTACTCGCTTTCGACGAGCGTGCCGCCTTTGCCGTGGTTGAGGATGATTTTACGGGCGCGGGTGTAGGCGTCAAGAGCCGGTTCGCTTCTGAACCCTGCTGCTATAATTTGCTATAAAGGTACTATGAAGTGGGGTTTTATGAATCCGTTCAAGCCGACAGCGGGAAAGATGCCGCCCGAGCTCATCGGTCGCGATGCCATCGTCGAGGCATTCGTCGACGGCATGGACAACGGCCCGGGCGCTCCGGAGCGGCTGATGCGGCTGACGGGCGCTCGCGGCATGGGCAAGACTGTGATGCTTAACGAGCTAGGGCGCGTTGCGCGTCAGCGGGGCTGGACGGTCGTCGACGAAGTGGCGAGCGCGGGGTTCTGCGCGCGCATCCTCGATCGGCTCACGCCGCGCAGCCAGGTAGGGGCCATGCGCATCCAGTCCTCCATCCTCGGCATCAGCCTGGGGGAGGTGGACATCGAGCGCGCCTCCCTTACGTTGCGCGAAACCATGGAGGCTCGGCTTCGCGACGATAAGGCGGGTTTGCTCATCACGCTTGACGAGGTGCAGGACACCTCCCTCGATGAGGTACGGGCCCTTGCCGTTGCCGTCCAGCAGGTTATCGGCGCCGATCTGAACATCGCCTTCGTCTTCGCGGGTCTGCCTTCCATGGTCGACCGGGTGGTGAACGCCAAGACGCTCACGTTTCTGCGTCGGGCGATGCCCGAAGAGTTGGCGCCTCTCTGGTTCGAGGATATCGAGCAGTCGTTCGCCGAGACCGTTGCCGCCTCTGGCATGCGCGTCGCGCAGGATGTGTTGCCGGCTATGACGGAGGCCTCAGCCGGATACCCGTTCATGGTGCAGCTTGTGGGGTATTACACGTGGAAGGCTGCCCAGAAGCGTGGCTCCGACATTCTCGAGGGGCCAGACGCCCAGCAGGGCGTGGAGGCCGCTCGTCGTCAGTTCGATCGTATGGTGATAGAGCCCGCCCTGCACAACCTTCCGGAGTCGTTGCTCACCTACCTTCTTGCCATGGCAGAAGATGAGGGGGCGTCAAGCAAGGTGGGTGCTGTGGCCCTGCGCCTCGACAAGGGGCTGACGGAGCTGAGCTCGTATCGCAGCCGTCTTATTAAGGAGAATGTCGTTGAGTCGCGGGCCCGCGGAGAGATAGAATTCGCCATCCCGTACATGGTGGACTACCTGAATGCCCACCGCGCCGATCTGCTCGACGAGATGGGCCTGTAGGGGCAACCGCTTCGGCAAGGGTGCATTTGCATTATGTGATTTGGAGAAGGTGGCTTATGCGGGCCGCCTTCATCTTGTTGTACGGGTATCATAGATAGGCTGGCAAAGTCCGAACGTGGGCGGCGCTTCGAGAGGAGTGTTGCCTATGAATGTAGTTCATGAAACTCTGAGCGTGTTGGCGATGGTTGCAAACGTCGCCATCTTTATACTTGAAGTATGGAGAACGTGGAAGGAGCATAAGCGCGAGGATGACGCGGAGAGAAAGAAAAAGGGCTAGCTGCAACTAGCCCTTTCCAATCAATGACCCGCGCCGCCCGACCGGAGTGTAAGGTCACTCGGGCTTTGCTGGCCCCTGTAGTATATCACGTTGCGGTCTGAAGAGAAAGCAGTGCACCTATGGTCGATAAGACGTATATTCCCGAGGGGCAGGATGCCCCGGCCTCGCAGATCGGGGCTACTTTGGAGGCCCTGGCCGCCACCATTGCCGCGCGCCGCGACGCGGGCGAGGGCAGCTACACCTACCGGCTGCTGACCGCATCGCCCGATGCAGTGCTGAAGAAGGTGATGGAAGAGTCGGGGGAGGTGGCGCTGGCGGCCAAGGACGTGGAAAGCTGGGCCACGTCGTCCATTGCCGCGCTGATGGGCTTCGAGGCGGCCGCCGGCAACGCCGAGCTGGACGATGCCCTGTCGGTGCAGCTGCCGCCGGAATACGGGCAGGCGGTGGACCACCTGCGCTACGAGGCGGCCGATGTCGTGTATCATTTGCTGGTGGTGTTGGAGCGCTACGGCATCTCGCTGGACGAGTTCGCCGCCGAGCTGAACAACCGCATGACCGCAGACGAGCGCCCCACCGGTGCCGTGCGTCTGCATGAGGAATTCGTGAGAAGGGGAAAGTAGCCATGGCCCGACTATTTGGAACCGACGGCGTGCGCGGCATCGCGAACGTCGAGCTGACGTGTGAGCTCGCCTACCGCCTGGGTCAGGCCGCTGCCACATTCCTGGGGAAGTCCATCGTCGTGGGCAAGGACACGCGGCTTTCCGGCGACATGCTGGAAGCGGCGCTGGTGGCCGGTATCATGAGCGCTGGCGGCACCGCGCTGGTGGCCGGCGTTATTCCCACGCCCGGCGTGGCGCTGCTGGTGCGCGAGATGAAGGCGGCGGGCGGTGCGGTTATCTCCGCGTCCCACAATCCGCCGGAGTATAACGGCATCAAGCTGTTCGATGCCCATGGTTTCAAGCTGCCTGACGCCGTGGAGGACGACATTGAGGCGTTCATTGCTGCCGGGGGCTTGGAGGGTCAGGTGGCCAGTGCACGCGAGGTGGCCGACGCCGGCGCCCGCGTCGCAGCCGAGCAGGGGGCGCCGGCCGATGCGCTTACCTACATCGCTTCGGAAATCACGATGCCCTCGGGCGGTTCGCTCGGCGTTACCGTGCCGCTGGAGCAGGCCTGTGAGATTTACATCGATCACGTGGTGCGTTCTATCGAGAGTCAGGGTCTGAGCTTTAAGGGTATGCGCATCGCGCTGGATACGGGCCATGGCGCCTCCTCGCTGACGAGCCCCGAGGCTCTGCGTCGCTTGGGTGCCGAAGTGATCGTCATCAACGACGATTTCAGCGGCATGGACATCAACGTGCAGTGCGGTTCCACCCACTTGGAGCCCCTGCGCACGCTGATGGCCGAGTCGGGTGCCGATGTGGGCATCGCCCACGACGGTGACGCTGACCGTGTGATGCTGCTGTGCCCCGACGGCACCGAGGTGGACGGCGACATGGTGGAGGCCGTATGCGCGCTGGATATGCACGAGCGCGGTGTGCTGGCCGGCGACACCGTGGTTTCCACGGTCATGGCGAATTTCGGCTTCGTGCGCGCCATGCGCGAGGTGGGCATCAACGTGGTGCAGACCAAGGTGGGCGACCGCTACGTGCTGGAGGCCATGCGCGAGCACGGCTATTCCATCGGCGGCGAGCAGTCGGGCCACATGATTCTGCTGGACCACAACTCAACCGGCGACGGCCTTATGACGGCCTGCCAGTTCCTGGCTGCTGTGCTGCGCTCCGGCAAGCCCGTAGGCGAAGCGGTGCGCGTGATGGAGAAGATGCCGCAGACACTTATCAACGTGCGGGTGAACGATAAGCATGCTGTGGATGGCAACGAGGCCGTGGCCGCCGCCGTGGCTGCCGCCGAGGAGGCCCTGGGCGACGATGGCCGCGTGCTGCTGCGCCCCAGCGGCACCGAGCCGGTGGTGCGCGTGATGGTGGAGGCCGTTGACCCGGCCGCTGCCCGCTCGCACGCCGAGGCCATCGCCGCTGTGGTGGAGGCTAGCGTGTAAAAGCGCTGAACGACGCCATTCCCGGGGTGCTAATGAATGCCGCCGACCAACGAACGATGGTCGGCGGCATTTTTCTTTATAAAAGTTACGGATTTCTTTTTAGTAGCAGAAGGGTTTTCCGCTGAGAGTATCGCCGATGCGCTGCGGTGTGCCGCAGCCCTACTCGGTCTCACAACGAGGTAGTCGCCTGGCTCGACGAAGTGAAGCCAGTAGGGTTTTGAAGCCCTAAGGCTCTGTCGCCGCGCCGCTTCGCGTGGCCTTCTCTGCGAGAGGTGGGTACTCCGTCAGGGGGCCTCTGCCGTTCGCCGCGCTCGTGAATTGCCGACCACGGGCAAGCCCTTGCAAATTGCCGGCTATGGCCAAGCGCTTGTTCGTTCTTTTGTCGGCTGTCCGCGGGGGCTTGTGCAGAATATTGCGATAGGGAGACTCGCAAATGGCCGAAATGATGCTTTCGGCTCTTCCTAACGCAATATTTCGCACAAATGGCTCGCAGAGACTCTCCCTAACGTCAAATTCTGCTCATTAGAACGAGGGTCGCTGACATGAAGAAAACGGGTTGGCGAGTTTTGACCCATGGCGTAAAAACGGCCGTTGGCTTAAGTCGATGTTGTCTCAGTGTGACCCGCTAGGTACTCCGCGCTGGAAGAGCCTGCTTGGATTTGGCACTGTATTCGTCTAAAGATAATGGAAACGATCATGGATGGGGCTTCCGTATAGCTTTCAAGGGGGAGGGCCAATTTGGCCATCTTGCGTTAAAGTTTCCGCCATGAATATTTATCTCAGTCATCTTACCGCCCTGCGCTTTTGGCGAGCATGGTCAATCTTGCGTCCTCTCTCGCTTCGAGAGTTTCACGGCATGGGGAAAGTGGCAAGTGCGGATCTGTTCCCGTCGAGTCTTTACCAAACCTCGATGGTGCTGCGCGATTGCGCCATAACCGACCGGGACGTCTGCGGCACGCTGGACCTTCTGCCGAAGATGCCCGAGCTGCGCTTCTGCCTCAGGGACTGCACCGACGAGTTCGACGCTCAGCCCTGGCATATTCTGCATGACGATAAGGCGGGAGTGAAAAGCACGGCGCTCATTGCGCGCCATCGTAGCCGCCTGGATTTTCCGCGAGGGTCTTTTGTGCGCCTGGCGGAGGGGTTGTTCATTTGTGCTCCCGAACTGGTGTTTGTCCAGATGGCCTCCTCCCTCTCTTTCGGTGAATTGCTGGCATTGGGTTACGAAATGTGCGGCTGCTATCCCCGTATGACGCAGAAGGACGTTCCTCTGGTGCGTCGACCTCTCACAACGCCGAATCGTTTGATCGCCTACACGACCCGTTTACGCGGTGCGAGGGGGGCGAAACTTGCGAGGACAGTCGCGAAGCAGGTGCGCGCAAAGTCGGGTTCTGTGATGGAGACAGAGCTCGCCGCCGTCGCGTTTACTTCGGAGTGCTATGGCGGTCTCGGTATTGCAGAAGCGCTCATCAATGCTCCCGTTGCTCTTTCGGAGAGGGCGCGTCAGATTACTCGATCCAGTTGGGTTGTTCTTGATTTCTACTGGCCCGATGCCCATTTCGGCATTGAGTACAACGGGCGCGACTCTCACGCAAGCGCCGAACAGCAAGATCGCGATTCCCGTAAGCGAGATGGCCTTATGGTCGACGGCATTGAGACGATCACGCTGACAAACTCCCAATTCCAAGATACGAAGGAATGCACGAAACTGCTCGACAGGACCTCCTATCGTGCGGGGAAAAGACGCCGAAAGCGGTCTGAGGCGCATGCGAGCGTCCATCGAAAATTACGTTACCAGGTCGGCAAATTTCATCGCCGGCATTTTCCTCACTGATGTGCGGGCAATCGCTTGCTTTTGGGCGAGCGTGCTCGTCGGCGACGTTGGGGCCGATGCTGCCCTCGGTGACTGCCTGTTTTCTGCGCGCGAGTTGAGCGTCCGTTTCGTGCGCGTGGGATTTCGTGCGGGCGATAAGGGGCCGAGACCGATTGAAGCCGATGCGGGGCGTCCTTTGCCAAGGAACCTGTTGACGACGACCTGGAAAGTGTGCAAGATTTTCCGATCGGTAGACTTCTCGGCGGCTGATTGCCCGCGGCAGAGCCTTCTAACCGAAAAATCCTGCACAAGTTAGCTTCCTGGGATTCTCCCAATCGAAAAATCCTGCACAAAGGAACGGTAGGCGCGGACACGAGATTCGTCCTTCTAGCCGAAATGTACTTGTTGACGTGGCTCCTTTCGCTATGATGGAGAGCACGAAAAATCAAGGAGGACGTTGTGGTGAACAGAGGCGACAACATCGTTGCGGAAGAGGCGCGGGCCATCGAGGTCGGCGAGGAGGCGGGCGCGGGCCCGTCGGGCGGCAAGGGCGGTCGACGCGACACGTGGGCCACGCACACGGGCTTCATTCTGGCCTGCGTGGGCAGCGCGGTGGGCATGGCGAACATCTGGCTGTTCCCGTATCGTGTGGCCCAGCTGGGCGGCGCGGCGTTCCTCATCCCGTACCTCATCTTCGTGGCGTTGCTGGGCTTTACCGGCGTTATCGGCGAGATGGCCTTCGGTCGCGCCACTGGCAGCGGCCCCATGGGCGCGTTCGGTCGCGCCATGGAGATGCGCGGCGTGAGGAATGGCAGCCGCATCGGCAAGATCGTCGGCCTCGTTCCCACGTTGGGCTCGCTGGCCATCGCCATCGGCTATGCCGTGGTGCTTGGCTGGGCGTGCCACTACTTGTTCTCGTCATTGTCCGGCGAGCTGATGGCACAGCCCGACATGGGGGCCTTCTTCGGCGGCATCGCGTCCGATTTCGGCAACGTGGGCTTCCATCTGCTGGGGCTGGCCATTACCTTCGGCATTATGATTCTGGGCGTGTCCCGCGGCATCGAGCGTGTGAACAAGGTGCTCATGCCGCTGTTCTTCGTGCTGTTCGTGATCATTGCCATTCGCGTGGCCACGCTGCCGGGGGCCGATGCCGGCTATATGTATCTGCTGGTGCCCCGCTGGGAGGCGCTGCTGAATCCCACTACCTGGGTGTACGCCCTGGGTCAGGCGTTCTTCAGCCTGTCGCTGGCGGGGTGCGGCACGTTGGTGTACGGCAGCTACCTGAAGAAGGACGTGGACGTGGTGGACGCCGCGAAGAACGTCGCCATCTTCGACACTATCGCGGGCCTGGTGGCTGCGTGCGTGGTGGTGCCGGCTGTGTTCGCCTTCGGGCTTGACGTGTCCTCGGGGCCGCCGCTTCTGTTCATCACCCTGGCCCAGGTGTTCCAGGAGATGCCCTTCGGCAGCATCTTCGCCATCATTCTGTTCGTGGCCGTGGTGTTCGCCGCCATTACGAGCCTTATGAACCTGTTCGAGGCGCCGGTTGAGGCGCTGCAGGAGCAGGCGGGCCTGTCGCGTGCGGCGTCGGTGGGCGTGGTGGCCGTGCTGGCTGTGGCCGTGGGCCTGTTCCTGGAAAACGGCAGTTCGGTAAGCGACTGGATGGACGTCATCTCCATTTACGTGATTCCCGTGGGCGCGTTTTTGGCGGCCATCATGTTCTTCTGGGTGTGCCCGGCTGGCTTCGCGAAGCAGCAGGCGGAAACGGGCCGCGCGAAGCCTCTGGGGAAGTGGTTCACCTTCATGACCCGCTACGTGTTCGTGGGCATCACCGCGCTCGTCATCGTGCTGGGCATCTTCTACGGCGGCATCGGCTAGGGTTCGCATGCTGCGGTTAAGTAAGCAAACGAGACGCCCCCGTCGCGCTTGAGGCGACGGGGGCGTTTTGGTTGGAAAGCTCGAGTCCGTGGGAATTGCGCAGATGCTGCGGGCACGTCCAAACAGTAAGAATTTCGCAATAACTTGCAAGGAATCATATATGGGTGTGCTCGCTGCGCCCTCGTATACTCTTCTGAGGAAATTATGGCTCTGGCCGGGTGACTGTTCGTTTATTGCGATTTCGCAATCGCAATGCAAATCTCCCTCTATGCGGGCAAGTCTTCAGCGGCGATAGACTTCTGTCATCGTAAAAGGGCATTCTGTAGGGAGAAGGAGGAAGCTATGGAACGCAAGAAGCTGGGCGTGGCGGTTCTTACCGTGGCACTGTGCGGCGCTGTGGCTGGCGGTATGGCTCTGGCCGGCTGCTCCACGTCGCCTGGTGCCGACTCGAAGGCGCCGGCTACGGGAGGCACGACGACGCCTGAGGTAACCGTAGGGGCGAATGGCGTGTCCCACATCGCCGACTGGGAGAAGGTGTACCCGCTGCAGACGGCATCGTTCTTGAACGGCGCCAACGTCATCGAGGAGCGCGACGGCGACGATCGCTCGCATAGCCATGCGCTGCTCGCGGAAGAGATGGAGGCGTTCATCCCGGACGCAACCTATTCAGTGCGTTGCATGGGCTGCCATTCTTCGTGGTTCAAAGAGATCACCGAGGCGCACGGCACCAGCACCGATGTGATGGATTCTCCCATGGCGAGCTATCAGGACGAATTCCCGAACATGGAGTTCTGGGATTGCCGCACCTGTCACGAGGACGATCCGGCCAACATTCTGACGCCTACGAACCTTACGTTCAAGGCGGTTTCCAAGAGCTACGATTTCCCCGAGAAGGACACGGTGTGCGGCCAGTGCCACAGCGCTACGTCCGAAAACTTGTGGGAGACCGATTGGGATGCCATCGATATCTACCGCAATGGCGTTAGTGCCGACGGTCTGTTCCAGACGTTCCTGGATTCTGAGGCCGAGGGCCTTTCCAAGCCGGTGCCTGGTGGAGAAGGCGGCTACATCACCAAGTACGACGAGGAAACGGGACTTAAGTATTACGGCGGCGGATCTGTGGTCGATCTGGAGAACTTCCAGGGAAGCAATCATCAGAGTCTTGGCTTGACCTGCGCGTCATGTCATATGCCGCAAACGACGGCCGAGGATGGTACCGTGTATACGAGCCACGATGCCTCCGGTTCTCCCATCGAGAACCCTGTCGCACTGGAGTACTGCCTGACGTGCCACAAGAATCAGGGGATCGAATCGCCTGAGGCCATGAAGGAATTCGTACTGGGCAAGGAAGACGAACTGGCTGAAGGCCAGCTGTGGATGCGCGAGAACCTCGAGACGCTGAAGAGCGCGATCGCCGAGGCTGTGGCGTCGGGCGATGTGGACGAGGCGACGCTTGATGAGGCGCGCATGGCTTGGTCGAAGGGCAGCTGGTATCTGCGTTACACCTACGGCCATGAGGGTGAGAATGTGGGACGAAAGGCTGCTCACAATTTTGACCAGATGATGAATCTGATGCAGCAGGGACGCCAGATAGTGAGCGAGGCTATCGACTCGCTGGCGTAAGAGCACCGCATAGGGCCTGATCGGCGCACTCCTTTTCGAGGGGTGCGCCGTCGCATTTCGCGGGTACGGGAAGGCAAGGGGGTGTTATGGGAGCGCAAACGATAGGCGCCAAGCGGCTCTCGCTGAAGCTGATCCTGTCGGTGACGGTGGTGGTCGCCGTGGCCGCTGCCGCCTACGTGGTGTGGACCCAGTCTGCGCAGAATACGGCGGTTGAGAGCAAGGCTCTGGCCGAGGCGCGCACGCTCGACATCGAGATGCGGGCGGTGTGGAACTACATCGACGACTCCCAGCAGGCCATTAACTACAACGCTGACGGCTCCTACGATTTCAAGGGCATCTACTGTTCCATGGCGGGCAAGGCCATCGCCCAGCGCTTCACGCGCGAATCGAACGGCTACGTCATTCGCTATGTGCGCGAGAACCCCCGTTCCTCCACCGACGTTCCCGACCGCTTCGAGCAGACGGCTCTAAACCACTTCACCGTGGGCGGCGCCAACGAGCATTACGAGATGGCCGAGTACGAGGGCCGTCCCGTGTTCCGGTACGCCTCGGTGCTGCCCGTTAAGCGCAATTGCCTGCAATGCCACGGCGATCCGGCGGGAACGCCCGACGAAACGGGCTTCCTGCGCGAGGGTATGGAGCAGGGCGACGTGGCCGGGGCGGTGAGCATCATTATTCCCGTGGATTCCTACGTGCAGGAGGCGCATGCCGAATTCGTGCGGTCGGTGGGCTTCTTCTGCCTGCTTGCCGCCGCCATCGTGGCTGTATTGCTGCTGGCTATGAAGCTGTGGGTGTCGAGCCCTCTTGAGCGGGCGAACCGTCAGCTTGAACGGGAAAGCCAGCAGAAATCCGACTTTTTGGCGGTCATGAGCCACGAGTTGCGCACGCCGCTGACGTCCATCATCGCCTACACGGATATCTGGGAGAAAGAGCGGCAGACCAGCCCCGAGGCCCAGGAACGGTTTGTGCGTGAGATCAAGCAGAGCAGCGCGCAGCTGCTGGAGATGGTGAACAACACCATCGATGTGGCGCGGCTTGATGCGGGACGCCTCGAATTGCAGTGGGACGAGACGGACCTGTTCGATGTGGTGGGCGAGGTGATGGCCACCAGTGCGCCGCTGGCCCAGAAGCGCGGCGTGCGCTTAAGCCACGAGGTGGACTACAATGTGCCCATCATTTACTCCGATGAAGAGGCGCTTCGCAAGATTCTGCTGAACCTTGTGAGCAACGCCATCAAGTTTACCGAGTCGGGTGGCAGCGTGCGTCTCGCGGTTTACCCTGATGAGCCCGGCTGGATACGTATGGAAGTTGCCGACACGGGGATGGGCATCAGCGAGGGCGACCTGGCCCACATTTTCGAGAAGTTTTCGCAGGTGGGTCAGGCGGAGCATAGTGGCGGGAGCGGCATCGGCCTGTTTTTGGTGAAGAGCCTGACCGAGAGTCTGGGAGGATCGGTGTCGGTATCGAGCAAGCTGGAAGAGGGCAGCACGTTTACGGTCATGCTTCCCACCGGAGGGGAAGCGTCGCGCATCGGCGATGACGACGATACGCGCGACTGACGCGACGGGCTGCGGCGAAAGGAGAGGCTGCCCATGACGAAGATTCTTGTTGCCGACGACGAGGCGGCGCTGCGCGGGGCGCTCGACATCATATTGCGCAAGGCGGGCTACGAGACCTGCATGGCCACCGATGGCGCTCAGGCTATCGAGGTGTTCATGCAGCAGAGGCCCGATCTTGCCATTCTGGATGTGATGATGCCGCGGCTTTCGGGCATCGAGGTGTGCGAGGCCCTGCGCGCCATCAGTCCTGAAGTACCCCTGCTCATGCTGTCGGCCAAGGGGGCCGTCAGCGACAAGACGTGCGGCTTGCGGGCCGGTGCCGACGACTACGTGGTGAAGCCCTTCGACGACGAGGAGCTGCTGCTGCGCGTGGAGGCCCTGCTGCGTCGGCGCGGCCTTGCCGGAGTGGCTGAGCCCAAGAAGCTCACCGAGACGGTGACCATAGGCGACCTGTCTATCGACCCGCTGCGCTGCGAGGTGACCCTGGACGGCAGGGCCGTGGGCCTTACCCCGAAGGAGTTCCAGATTCTGGCGCTCATGGCCGACAATATCGGCCGTGTATTCACTCGCGAGGACCTCATCGAGGCCATCTGGGGCGAGGAATACGAGAGCAGCAACATTAGCATTCCCGTCTACATTCGCCGCATCCGCATGAAAATAGAGCCCGACCCTTCGAATCCCGTGCACCTGAAGACGGTGTGGCGTTTCGGCTATAAGCTGGAGTAGGGAAGATTGCCTCCGTGATACCTTCTCTCTGGTGTTGCATGAAAAAGTAGGTATAATGCATGCAATAGAAGATGAGCGAAGGAGGCCAATATGCCAGCGTTACAGGTGAGGGATTTTCCCGCGACACTGTATGACCAGCTGAAGGAATACGCGGCGCGCAACCACCGCTCCATTGCCCAGCAAACTATCATCGCCGTGGAGGAGATGCTGGCTGCTGCCGAGTTGCCAGTGTTTTCGGGCAGCGCGCAAGGGCGGGATAATTTCGGGGCATCGGGGAGCCGGGAGGTATTTCCGCGCCGCCTTGAAGAGCCGTGGCCTTTCAGGCGTACCGTCAGCGAAGAACGCGTCCAGAGGCGCCAGCGGGTATTCGCCGATTTCGATGAGATAGACTGGAAGGGTGCGCCGTCGACTGCTGAGGATATCGTCGCCTTCGTGAACGAAGGGCGCGACGAGCGCACCGAGCGCATCCTGTCGTCGGTTGACTCTCCTGATTTCGATGAGTAAGGCGGACGCGCATGGTTGTTATCGATGTTAATGCGGCAGTGGCTATAGCTAAGAACACTGAAGAGGGCGCAGCGCTCCGTTTGCTTCTCAGCAAGCCCGAACGTATTGTGGCCCCGCGACTCTTTCTTGAGGAAATGGGCAACGTCGCGTGGAAGTACGCGGCCATCGGAGATATTTCTGAAGATGACGCTTTGCGCCTTTTCTGGAAGGCGGCTGAACTTGTTGACTATTATGCCGACACAGAACCACTGCTTGCGGAGGCGATCAATGAGGCCATACGCCACAACCATCCCGTTTACGACATGATCTATTTCGTATTGGCTCGCCGCAACGCAGCAACGCTCTTTACTCTCGACAAGAAACTGCGCGCGATCTGCGAATTGAACGACGTGAGCTGCGTGGGGGTCGAACGGCTCTAGCGCTCACTCTGCGAACTTGTAGCCGACGCCCCAGACGGTGAGCGCGCGCTTCGCTGCTGGGGGTCGCCTTTTGCTGAAAAAGTATGTGCGGGCAAAGATGCGTAGAGGTTAATTCGATCATGGGAGTTGCTATGCTTGCTAATGATTCGGAATATATTGATGTTCTCAAGAAGATCAAGGCTGATATAGCTGAAACTCAGCGCAAGGCCGCTTCAGACGTTAACTCCAGGATTATTCAGCTGTACTGGCGTATTGGCTCCGAACTCAACAAGCGTGCTGTATGGGGGAGCAAACATATCGACTCGCTCTCGCGCGACATCCGAGCAGCTTTTCCGGGTATAGCGGGTTTCTCGGTGCGTAATCTTAAGTACATGAAGAAGTTTGCCGCAGAAATCGATGAGGAATTGTGCAGCAGCTGCTGCACAATTCCTTGGGGGCACGTTATGGTGCTCTTGGATAAAACGGCTCCAGGCGATCGGCGTAATTAATATATCAAGGCGGTTCTCGACAATGGATGGTCTCGCTCGATTCTCAACCATCAGATCGCCACGCATCTTTATGAGCGCCAAGAATCAGCTGGGAAGGTCACGAACTTTTCTCAGGCGTTGCCGCCAGCGCAAAGCGAGCTGGTGGAGCAGACCTTCAAAGATCCCTACATATTCGATTTCATAACGGCGCGGCAAACTGCCGAGGAGCGCGATATCGAGCAGGCCATGATGGACAATCTTACCAACGTTCTTTTGGAGTTGGGCACCGGCTTCGCTTTCCTTGGTCGACAATACCATCTTGTGGTAGGCGGGGACGATTTCTATATCGATATGCTTTTCTACAACGTGCGCCTGCACTGCTACGTGGTCATTGAGCTGAAGAACGAGCCGTTTAAACCAGAGTTTAACGGCCAGCTCGGGTTCTACGTTGCCGCAGTCGATGGGGATATGTGCAGAGAGGGGGATAATCCCACCATTGGCCTTTTGCTATGCAAGACGAAGAACGACGTAGTTGCCGAATACTCGCTTCGTTCCATGGATGCCCCCATTGGCGTAAGCGAGTACCGCCTTGGTGACGAGCTGCCTGAGGCTTATGCGAAGGTGTTGCCAAGCCCTGAAGATTTGCTAGCGCGTATATAGCGGATACTGTCCTATTCCATCGCTGGAGCGTTCTGGTGGAATGCGGAGGCTATTCCGCGAACTTGTAGCCGACGCCCCAGACGGTGAGCAGGTACTTCGGCTGGCTGGCGTTGTCCTCTATCTTCTCGCGGATGCGGCGGATGAACACGGTGATGGAGTTGGTGTCCACGGCGTTGCCCTCGCCCCAGATGTGCTCGTAAATTTGCTGCCGGGTGAACACTTGGCCGGGGTTGGCGGCCAGCAGCGCGAGAATCTCGAACTCCTTGCTGGTGAGGTCCAGCGCCGTACCGTTCTTCTCCACGGTGTACTTGCCGAAAGAGATGGACAGGTCGCCGATGGTGGTGTAGCCGTTCTGGGCGCTGGCTCGGGCGAAGGCCAAGTCGCCCTTGTGCCGGCGTAAGTGCGCCTCAATGCGCAGTAGAAGCTCGCTGTTGTCGAAGGGCTTCACCAGGTAATCGTCGCCACCGGCCTTGAAGCCGATGGATTTGTCCACGATATCGCCCTTCGCCGACAGGAAGATGATGGGCACGCGATGCCCGCGTTCGCGCAGGCGCGTACATACGTCGTAGCCGTTCATGCCGGGCATCATCACGTCCAGCAGCAGCAAATCGGGGCGCTCCTGCTCCAGCAATGCCAGGCCCTCCCGTCCGTCGCCGGCGCAGCAGAAAAGGTAGCCCTCGTCGGTGACGAGATGGCGCAGCGCCAGCTGCAAGCTGGGATCGTCGTCGATGAGCATGATCTTATCCATCGGTCCTCCTCGGTGGGTTGATGGTGTGACGGGCGTCTGCTGTGGGGAAGGCGCCCGAGCGCGTTTGGGGGCAGTGGGTCATACCTCGTTGCCTCCTATAAGGGGGATATTGTCGGGGATGCACACGGTGAAGGTGCTGCCGGCGCCCACGGTGCTTTCCAAGCTGACGGAGCCGCCGTGCATTTCGGCCAGCTCGCGCACGAGGGCGAGCCCCAGCCCGCTGCCGCCGTAGGCGCGCGACGACGAGCTGTCGGCCTGCACGAAGCGGTCGAAGATGGTGGCCCGACTCGCCTCGGGGATGCCGCAGCCGGTGTCGGCCACGGCGAATACGATGGCGCCCTCGTCGGGTTGGTGATCCGCCGAGAACACGATGCGCCCGCCCTCGGGGGTGAACTTCACGGCGTTGCTCATCAGGTTCTCCACGATGCGGCGCAGCTTCTCGGCGTCGGCCACGAACAGCGGCACGTCGCCGATGCGGTATTCCAGGGCGATGGACTTCTGGTCGGCCAGGGGCGCGATGGTGTTTTCCAGCAGCCCGATAACATCGCCGATATCCATCAGCTCGGGGCGGAAGCTCTCGCGCCCAGCATCGATGCGCGCCATTTCCAGAATGTTGTTGATCATCGACAGCAGGGTGCGGTGGTTGCTCTCCATCTCGTGCCACAGCCGCTCGTCCTCGGTGCCGAACTGGCCTTCTACGGCGCGCCGCTCACGCAAAATGTCGGCGAAGGCCATGGATGCGGCCAGGGGCGTGCGCAGCTCGTGGCTCATCATGGCCAGAAAATCACTGCGGTACTGGTTCTCCTCGGTCAGGGCCTCGTTGGCCTTTTCCAGCTCGGCGCTTTGGCGGGCAAGCTCGGCGTTGGCGTGCTCCAGCGCCGTGGTGCGCTCGGCGACCAGTTCCTCCAGATGCCCCGTGGTCTTTTCCAGCTGGGAGGTCATCTGGTTGAATCCGCAGGACAGCACGGCCATCTCGTCGGACGAGCGATCTTGGGGCAGACGAGCGGAGTAATCGCCCTCGGCGACATCCTCCATGGCGGTGCGCACCTGGGCGAGGGGCCGTGTGACCAGGTGGGATATGGCAATGGAAATGATGGCGACGCACGCGACGATGAGGGCGAGCGAGAAACCGATGTTCAAGGCGGCGTTCTCGTTGGAGGCGGCCACGAACGCCTCGGTGGGAATATCCATGGAAAGCGCGCCGTACACGTGGCCCTGCGCAAACCCCTCGCGCGGGTACCCGGAAAGATCCAGTTCGCCGGCGGGTTCGCCGTGGCACGACAGGCAGCTCTGCACGAGCGCCATGGGTTCGGCGTAACGGAACACGCGCTGGCCGTCCACCTCGGCAAAAGTGTAGTACTCGTTTAAGTCCGGGTCGGCGCGGAAGGCATCGATGGCCGTCTGCTCGAAGGCGTCGGGCTCATCGGCGCGGTTGCGGGGCGTGTCGCTCACGTAGCGCACGGAATAGTCGGTGTCGCGCGTGAAGTAGGCGCCCACCGACCGGCCGGCGATGGAGCACTGCAGTCCCTTGAATTCGAAGTTGCCAGCGCTGTCGTAGTTGATCTTGTCCTGGTTGTGGTTCATGAACTCCCACACGGCCTCCATGTTGGCCGAAAGCGCGCGGGCCTGCTGCACCAGCTCGGCTTCTTCCAGCTCGGCTCCGCGGCTGGACTCCCACAGCACGTTGGCGCACAGGAACACCGTGACCACGCCGAGCACGAGCACGGCGATTTTGGTACGAAGCTTGATGCGCATGGAGCCGCCCCCCTCGATCTCTCGTCGGACCGCAGATTTCCCCTGCGTAAAGTCTACTTTATTTCAGAGGCCGGAGGAAACGGCAAGGAAAAATAATGACGCAATGCCAACAAGACCTGGAACTGGGAGAACGCCGCGCAGTAAGATTTCCGCAATAACTTGTCGGAAAGTTATGAGATTTGATTTATGGCTGTTTCTAAAGCTTGCGCAGCCTTTCGAGGCCTAGGAAAGAGCGGCTCGGTTTCGTTGTGATGTGTTATGATGGATGCGAAAAGGTTCCTCCCCAGCGATAAGAGCTCCGCTGCTCTTCCTTATGGATAGCTGGGGAGGTCGTTTTGCTTTTGGGGCGCGTGGCCGCCTGCGAGGGTGCTACCCGGATGGTGCGAATTGAGCCATCGCCAAGTCGTGCTAGCTGCGAAGGGTCGTTCGACTCCCATTTTCGATAGAGCGCCCAAGCATAGTAATCGACGGCCTGGAGGGCCAGATCGCTTTTAGATGCCATGGGCATAACCGTAAAGGTCATGCCGGTTCCTTCGAGCACCGTTGCCAACGCGCGTTTAAGGGCTCCGACGATTGCCCTGCGCTTCTTTTGCACAGGAATTGAGTCGAGCATGATGCTGATATGACTGTATGAGGCATCGCGAATCTCTGCAGCTACAAGGGTGCTGAGGAGGCTTTCTGCGGCGGTCTGGAATAGCTCCTCGGGCGTTTGCCGGTTTGGTGCTAAGGCCGCTTTCTCGAGTATCGCCGCGTAGCCGCGCGCATCTCTCGAATGCTTTTTCAACGTGGAGAAAACACGCTCTCTTGTTTCGAGCGAGTCTTCCGTAGCGTGAAAATAATCATTGTGCTCGTGACTGTTGCTGAATCGCCCCTGTGCCGCAATGGTCGCGTAGCGACATTCGAGCAGCGCTCTGTGCAGAGGAAAGTTCTCGCCTGTTAAAACGAGGCCGGTATAGAGAAAGAAACGGGTCCCCGAGTCACCGAAATATGTGTCACCTGCTTCGTCAAGATATACGAGTAACGTTTTCTAACCATCAATTTCCGTCATAAAAAGAACCTTTCATGATTTCTTATATCATACTGCACCGATTCTCTTCCCGGGCGTAAGAAGTGGGTTTCTTGGAAGCTGTCTTTTGCAGCAAGTAAGATTTCCGCAATAACTTGTCGGAAAGTTATGAGATTTGGTCTATGGCTCTTTCTGCGGGGGGGGGGGTATCTTTTCGCCATCGCGGGGTCGAATCCCTGCGCTCGAGACGAAGAGGAGGATTGAGAGATGGGTTATCTGGAACAAGCGACCCAGACGACGGTGAGCCGGCGCGGGTTCGTGAAGGCTGGTGCCGCCGCGGCTGCCGCTACGGCGCTGACCGGCGCTCTGGCCGGCTGCAGCCCTCAGAGCGAGAATGCCGTGGAGTTGTCGGAGACCGGCAATCCCGAGGAGGGTGCGACATGGATTCCCGTAGCCTGCTGGCTGGGTTGCGGAACTGCCGCTTGTCGCAACATGGGTCTGGTGAAAGACGGTATTGTGCTGCGCCAGAAGAGCGACGACTCCCACGAGGACAGCGCCGAGCATCCCCAGCGTCGCGGCTGCTTGCGCGGACGGTCCCAGCGTAAGCACGTGTTCTCTGCCGACCGCCTGAAGTATCCCATGAAGCGCAAGGGTTGGAGCCCCGATGCCCCCAACGGCGAAATGCGCGGCAAGGACGAGTGGGAGCGCATCAGCTGGGACGAGGCGCTGCAAATCATCCACGACGAGCTGCAAAAGGCTATCGACACCTATGGTCCCGCCTCCATTCTGGCCCATGGCGAGATCACGGGGCTGCTGAACAAGCTCGGTGGCTACACCACCTACTGGAGCACCCATTCATTCGGTTCCTACTCGCTGAGCACGCGCTTCAACGGCTACCATCATCATGGAAAGGTGACGGCCTCTGATCGTCTTTCCATGGCGAAGAGCGAGACAGTGGTCATGTTCGGCGTGAATCCGGCTTGGTCGGGCTGCGGTACCCAGTCGTGGTATTGGCAGCAGGTGAAGGAGGCCGGCGCGAAGTTCATCGCCGTCGACCCGCGCTACAACGATTCCTACGCCATGCTGAACGCCGAGTGGATTCCCATCTACCCCGGCCAGGACGACGCGCTCATCCTCGGCTTGGCTTATGTGCTCATCACCGAGGACGACCCGGCGAGCAACCCCCTGATCGATTGGGACTTCCTCAGTCGCTGCACTATTGGCTTCGATGCCGACTCCATGCCCGAGGGCGCCGATCCGAAGGAGAATTTCCGCGACTATGTGCTGGGTACCTATGACGGCACGCCGAAAACACCCGAGTGGGCTTCGAAGCTGTGCGGTGCCAGCCCCGAGCAGATTCGCGACCTGGCTTACGAGCTGAAGCCCGAGAAGAAGGTGTCCATCGTCACCTCCTGGGCGCCGGCTCGTCGCCACGACACCGACCACCTTTCCCAGATGTTCATGACTCTGGGCTCTATGACGGGCCACTTCGGTAAAGAAGGCCACATGTGCGGCATTTGCTGCGATGCCATGACGGCCGATGGCGGTCCGCGCCTGTTCTCCACAGGATCGTCGGGCAATCCCGATATTGAGAACGCGCTGGACGAGTGCATCAACACCGGCGAGCTGTGGGAGTCGGTATTGAAGGGGGAGTATACCTTCAACGGCCGTATGCCTGGTTATGGTTTCGACAACCTGAACCCCATCGCCGAGAAGCGTTCCTGCGACATTCACGTGCTGTATGCCACGGGCATCGGCTGGCTGGGTTCCAACGAGGACATCAGCAAGGGCATCGAGGTGTTCCGCAAGATGGATTTCGTGGTGGCGCATGCCTGGGCGCCGAATCCGCCGGCCATCTACGCCGACATTGTGCTGCCCGTGACCACGCCGTGGGAGCGTGCGGGTCGTATCTCGGCCGATGGCGGTCGCGACACCATTACGCTGGCTCAGCCGGTATGCGATCCGCTGTATGAGGCTCGCAGCGACCAGGATGTCGTGCGCGGCTTGGCTCCCCTGTTCGGCTTCAAAGAGGAGGACTTCTACTGCGGTAGCGAGAAGCAGCAGTTGTTCAACCAGATCGCCGGTTCCACGGTGTTCGATCCTGCCGACGGCGAGACTCCCATTCCGCTGGTGACTATCACTCAGGACGATATCGACGAGTGGGGCGTGGAAGGCGAGCCGCAGGAAGGGCAGGTGGCGCTGAAGGAGTTCTGGGAGACGGGCGTGGTTACCGTGCACCGCACCGATGGCGACACTTACACCCACATTCCGTTCAAGGCGTTCCGCGAAGACCCCGAGGCCAATCCCTCCGAGAACTCCGAGAGCGGCAAGTTTGAGATTTACTCTCAGAAGATGGGCGAGACGCTGAGCGCTATGGGCTACGGCGAAGTGTCCCCGCTGACCGTGTACAAGGAGAAGGCCATGGGCTACGAGGCCACGTTCTCTGACTTTGCGGCAGGGGTGAAGGGCGAGTATCCCTTCCAGGTATTCTGCCTGAAGACCCTGCGTGACGTGGCGTCCACCATGGACAACGTTCCCCAGCTGCGCGAGACCATCGAGAACCCCGTGATCATGGCTGCAGCTGACGCAAAAGATCTGGGTATTCAGACTGGCGATGCCGTGAAAGTGACGAGTCCTACCGGCGCCATTGTGCGTAAGGTGTCCGTCACTGCGCGTCAGATGCCGGGCACACTGGTGGTGCCGTGGGGCGGCTGGTATGAGTACGACGAGGCGGCTCAGGCCGATGTGGGCGGTGCGTCCAACACGCTGACTGGCGGTGTGGTGACCGGTCAGGGTACCTCGGGCTACAACAGCGCCATTGCCAAGGTTGAGAAATACACGGGCGACATTTTGAACGACGTTGAGAAGGCCCCGGTGGTTTTCTTCGAAGAGGATGGTGAATAGGCCATGGCACACAAGGGATTCTATTTTAACCAGGAAAGCTGCGTGGGTTGTCGCACCTGCCAGGTGGCCTGCAAGGACAAGAACGATCTTCCCATCGGCATCATCTACCGCAAGGTGGATAGCTTCGAAACTGGTGATTTCCCCACTTCGATGCTCTACCACCTGACCCATACCTGCAACCACTGCGAGAGCCCTGCGTGCGTGGCGAACTGCCCGACAGGAGCCATGTACATCGATGATGAAGACGGCACCACCCAGCACGACGACGAAGTGTGCATCGGTTGCGAGACCTGCGTGAAGTCGTGCCCGTACGAGGTACCCCAGTATCTTCCCGAGCTGAAGATCACCGGAAAGTGCGATGCCTGTCTGAGCCTACGCAAGAACGGCGAGGAGAACATGTGCGTGGCATCGTGTCCCATGCGCGCGCTGGAGTTCGGCGATATCGAGGAGCTGCGCGCGAAGCATCCCGAGGCCGTGGACAAGATTGCCGTGCTGCCCGAGCCGGACACGGCCCCGTCGTTGG
The DNA here is from genome assembly GCF_035989245.1 of Adlercreutzia wanghongyangiae. NCBI lineage: Bacteria > Bacillati > Actinomycetota > Coriobacteriia > Eggerthellales > Eggerthellaceae > Adlercreutzia > Adlercreutzia wanghongyangiae. The sequence continues at coordinate 43,458 of NZ_JAYMFF010000003.1, forward strand.
CCATCGACGCCAAGCCGGCCGCGCTGGAGGAGGATTGGGCTTCAGTGCTCGTTTAGTTGCTACCGGGGCGCTGCGGCACCTCTCCCTCTGATAATCGTCGCACTGCCCCTGTACATTGCGCCGGGCCGACATCCCTCCCGTCGGCTCGGCGTTTTCGGTAGTGCTTTTCATTGCGTCTGGCGAGGTGCCGGGCGAGAAGGAAGGAGACGGTAGTGGAAGACGATGCGATGGATTCCGCCTCGGTTGCAGCTGCGCTGCAGGGGCGTCAGGCGGTCTATACGCTGCTGGCGCGGGCGTGGGCCGATGCACTCGATGCCGACGCTGCATCGGTTCTCGGCTCTTCCGACTGGGAGACGGTGCTGGCGCTGTTCGAGGAAGACGGCGGGCAGTCGCTGGTTGGGCAGTGGCGTGCGGTTGCGGCGGCGATTGACCGATGGGGCGTTGCCGACGCCGAGCGGGCATTCAACTGGTGCTTCATGGGCGTGGGTACGCGGGTGGCTCCTTGGGAATCGGTATATGTGACCGGAGAGCGCCTGGTGTTTCAGCCGTCTACTCTGGCGGTGCGCGAGGCCTATGCCGCATGGGGACTCGCTGCCAGGAAGAAGGGGTCAGAACCTGACGATCATATCGCCACGGAATGCGATTTCATGGCGAAGATGGCCCAAAGGGCTGCCGGTGCTTTTAGCGACGGGGACGACGTTGGCTGCAAGAAGGCCCTCGTGGCCTCGCGAGCGTTTCTGTCCGACCATCTCGCCAGCTTCGCTGTGGAATTGGGTCGCTCTTTGGCGCAGGCCTGTGAAGAGGCTGTCGAGGCAGGTGTCGGAAGCGCCGAGGTCGTGGAGTGCGCACTTGCTTTATATGGTGAGTTGTCCCGGTTCAGTGCTGCGTTTTTCGAGTGCGATGGCAAATTGATCGACGAACTGATCGGAACGCTGTAAGAATTCATTAACAACTCGTCATAAAGAATTGATACCGTGTCTATATCCCTTTCTTCGAGGGCTGGATATTCTGCACCTCGTAGAGGAAAATGCCTTTGAGAAGAAGGGGGAGGAACATGGGCGAGATTAAGCTCAACAGCCTCAAGATGGATCGGCGCAGCTTTGTGGCCGCTGGCGCTGCCGCTGCTGCGGCGCTGGGCGCGTCGGCGTCGCTTTACGGCTGCGATAATCGTCTGAGCGAAACGGGCGAGGGCGATGCCGAGGGCGCCGCGCAGCCGGCGGGCGAGTGGGTGACCATCGCATGCTCCCACGGTTGCGGAACGCGCTGCATGAACAAGGTGCTCGTGTCCGACGGCGTGGTCATTCGCCAGAAGACGGACGACACCCACGAGGACTCCATCGAGTATCCGCAGCAGCGCGGCTGCCTGCGCGGTCGTGCATTGTACGAGTCCCAGATGGGCGCCGACCGTTTGAAGTATCCCATGAAGCGCAAGAGCTGGACGCCGGAGGATCCCCATGGCGATCTGCGCGGTAAAGAGGGCTATGAGCGCATCAGCTGGGAGGAGGCCCTCGACATTGTGGCCGATCAGCTGAAGAAGGTGTACACCGAGGTGGGCCCCAAGGGCGTCTACACGCCCGGCTGCCTCTCCGGTGGCTACATTCGCCCGCTGCTGAATGCGTGCGGAGGATACCTGGGCGTGTCCGACACCATTTCCTTCGGAACCCACACTCTGCGCGTGAGCTTGGGCCACAGCTCCACGTCGGTGAACGACCGCATGGACATGATCGAGAACGCCGAGAATATCATCATGCTGGGCAACAATCCCGGCTGGGGTTCCAACGGTAATCCCAGCTTCAACTTCCGCGAGGCGCGCGACCGCGGCGCCCGGTTCATTTATATCGGGCCTTCCTACAACGTGTCCGCGAACATGCTGGACGCCAAGTGGATTCCCGTGAAGCCGGGCACCGACACGGCGCTTCTGCTGGGCGTGGCCCATGAGATGCTGCGCCTCGATGAGGAGCAGGGCAATGTGGTGGATTGGGACTTCCTGCACAAGTATTGCGTGGGCTTCGACGAGGAATCCATGCCCGCGGATGCCGCCATCAACGAGAATTTCCGCGGCTATGTGCTCGGCGAGTACGACGGCACTCCGAAGACCGCCGAGTGGGCGAGCGCCATCACCGGTGCGCCGGCCGCCGACATCACCTTCCTTGCCGAAGCGCTCGGCAAGGAGCACGCAACCATTCTTTCCCATGGCTACGCTTCCGCCCGCTGCAACGGCGCCGAGGATCTGCCCCAGGCCATTATGACCATCGCAGCCATGGGCGGCCACTTCGGCAAGCCGGGCCATGCCTGCGGCAACTACTTCGTCGACCGCTGCGGTACCGGCGGCGATCCCATCTGCATGGTGGGCGACGATGGCGCCGCCGATTTGGAACTGCCCGCGCTCACCCCGCTGTGTGATCCTTCCCTGGTGCCCGACCCGGAGCATCCGGATTACGTGAACGCCCTGGAGATGTGGGATGCGGTCATCACGGGCCAGTACACCAACTCCGGCCGCCGCGGCGCTATTCCGCCCGAGCCGGCCACCTGCGACATCCGTTTCATCTACGGCAGCCGCGACAACACCATCCGCGCCACGCCGAACGCCAACCGTATGGTGGAGGCCCTGCGCACGGTGGACTTCTTCCTCGTGCAGCACATCTTCGCTACCGCCTCGGCCCCCTATGCCGACATCATCCTGCCGGTGCTCGCCGACTTCGAGCATGACATCGCCCTGGAGGGCGGCGACCAGGACCGCGAGGGCTTTTTGTTCTACACGCCGCTTGGCGAGACGCCCTACGAAGCTCACAGCGACCGCTGGATCGCCGAGCAGCTGCTGGAGCGCCTCGGCTACAACCCGAAGGACGTGTACCCCTACACCGAGGAGCAGTGCTATTTCAACTACCTGGCCTCCTCCCGGATCATGGACGAATCCGGCGAGTACAGCCCGCTCATCACCATCACCCAGGAAGACATTGACGCGATGGGTGTGGAAGGGGAGCCGCAGCAGGGCGTTGTCGATCTGGCCACCCTGCGCGAGAACGGCATCTACCAGGTGCCCCGCTCCTTCGGCGACGGCTACACCCACATCGCCTACGCCGACTTCATCGCCGACCCGGAGGCGAATCCCGTGAACAGCGCCAGCGGCAAGTTCGAAATCTACTGCCAGGAGAAGGGCGACAAACTGAGTTCCCTGGCCTTCGGCGGCGAGACGTACAAGCCTTACGCCACTTACCACGAGCAGGCCGGCGACGAGGGCTATCCGCTGCTCATGTTCAACACGCATTACCCGCGCAGCGCGTGTTCTGATTTCGACAACGTGACCACCTTGCGCGAGGCCTTTGACGCGCCGGTGACCATCAACGCCGCCGATGCTGCGGCAGCCGGAATCAAGACGGGCGACGCCGTGCTCGTGAGCAGCCCCTACGGTCGCATCTTGCGCCCCGCGTCTGTGAGCAACCAGATCGTTCCCGGCGCTATCGACGTGCCTAACGGCACCTGGCCCGACTTCGACGAGGAGGGCATCGACCGTGGCGGCTGCCCCAACACCCTGTACGGCGGCAAGCCGAAGGGCATGGGCGTGTCCGGCTACAACAATGTGAGCGTCAAGGTTGAGAAGTGGACCGGCGAGGCGCTGACCCCCGATGACGAGCGCCAGCTCGTCATCGACGCGGAATAAAGGAGGAGAACCAACATGACCCGCAAAGGATTCTATTTCGATTCCACCCGCTGCGTGGGCTGCAAGACCTGCCAGGTTGCCTGCAAGCTGAAGAACGCGTTGCCCGTGGGCATCACCTATCGTGCGGTTGCCAGCTACGAGGTGGGCGAATACCCCGAGGCGAAGTACTACCATATTTCGCACACGTGCAACCACTGCGTTGATGCGGCCTGCGTGGCCAACTGCCCGACGGGGGCCATGCATCGCGACGAGGAAGACGGCACCGTTCAGCACGATGACGAGATTTGCATCGGCTGCGAAACGTGCGTGAAGTCGTGCCCCTACCAGGTGCCCGTGCTGCTGGAGGACAAGAAGATTACGGGTAAGTGCAACGCTTGCATCGATACGCGCTCCGAGGACGGCGCTCCCACCTGTGTGGCTGCCTGCGGCACGCGTGCCCTGGAGTTCGGCGACTACGACGAGCTGGCGGCCGCCCATCCGGACGCGGTTCGCGATATCGCTTGCCGCCCCGATTCCTCCATGACCGATCCGAGCACGCTCATCATGGGTCGCGACTGCCTGCAGGACGACAGCTTCGTAGATTTGGTGCTGTAATCCCTCCCTTTGCCGCCCGGCCTGCTCCTTCCTCAGGCCGGGCGGCCCTTCTGATGAGAAAGGAGCCCTTCCGTGGATGCCGATACGAAAGAGCTGGTGCTGGCGAACCGCCAGTTCGTGTGGGGGCTCATTGCCCGCGGGTTCGCGGAAGAGCCCGATCGCGCTTTCGCCGACATCGTTGCCGGGGAGCATGCGCGCGAGGAAGTGGGGCTGGTGGAAGACGGGGCGACTGCCGATCTTGTGGCGGCTTTCCAGGCCGCGGCTGCTTTTCTGGCCGTGCCGGCTGCCGAGCGCGACGGGGCTGTCGCGGCGGCCCGGGAGGACTACACGCGCATCTTCGTGGGCCCGAACACTTTGGCCGCCTCCCCCTGGGAGACGATGCACACCACGGGCAAGCGCATGCTGTTCCATCGCGACATTCTGTCGGTGCGCGACGCCTACCGCCAGGCTGGTTTTCTTCCCGAGCGCTACCGCCAGGTGGCCGATGACTCCATCGGCCTTGAGTGCGACTTCATGGCGAAGCTGGCCGCCGATGCGCTTGCTGCCTTCCAGGAAGACGAGTCGCAACGGTGCCAGGATCGCCTTCTGCAGTCGCTGACGTTTCTCACCGACCATCTCCTGCGGTGGATAGACTCGCTAGCCGAAGCGATGGAGACGCACTACGGAGCCACGTTCTACACGGCTCTTGCGCGCTTCACGGCACTGTGGTGCCACCGCGATGCGGCTTTGGTGAATGCGCTCTTGGAAGATTCGTGCCCTGTGGGTCCTGCCAACTAGCCCTGTGCTATCATTGGATCCCGATTGAAGTACATAGCCTGCCGCCGGGTAGGCGTGAAGCGCTCACTGAGCGAGCATCGTTAGGCCTTTGAAGATGCTCGCCCCGTGGGCGCTTTTTGTTTTGCCCGGCGTGCGTGCGGCTCGGTCGCAGGAGACCGGCGAGGAGAAAGGATCGCAGTATGAAGCAATTCGTCACGGAAGAATCGTTCTGGAATCTGTTCCCCGATGCGAGCATTGGCATCGTGGTGGCCCACGGCATGAAGCCCACCGCCGAGGTGGCGCCCGAGGACGCCGCCGCCATTGCCAAGGCCCTTGCCGAGGCCAACGGCATGGCCGACCAGCACTTGGAGAGCAACACCATCTCCCAGAACGAGGTGGTGGCCGTGTGGCGCGACGCCTACCAGAAGTTCAAGACGAAGAAGGGCGCGCGCTGCTCCATCGAGAACCTGCTCAAGCGCGTGCTGAAGGGCAACCCCGTGGGCTCCATCACCCCGTCGGTCGATATCTACAACACGGTGTCGCTCGCCTATGCGCTGCCCGTGGGCGGCGAGGACATCGATGCCATGGACGGCGACATTCGCCTGGGCGTCACCCAGGGCGGCGACGCCTTCCGCCCGCTCGGCGAGGACGAGGACGCTCCCACGCTGGAAGGCGAGCTGTGCTACTTCGATAACGCCGGCGCCATCTGCCGCTGCTGGAACTGGCGCGACGGCGAGCGCACGGCCTTAACCGACGAGTCGAAGAAGGCGTTCCTCATCATCGAGTCGGTGGACCCCGCTCGCGCCGATGACCTGGCTGCCGCCATCGACCAGCTGGCCGACATGGTGGAGCGCCACCTGGGCGCCACGATCTTCGCGAAGGAGATCATCACCCGCGACAACCCGACTATGGTGATCGACGAGTAGCGCGGGCGCATACGGAAGCGAGGGTGCGGGGCGCGGGGCGGTCGGCCGCGGCGCCCCGCTCCGCCGAGAAAGGAGGGACCAGTGAGTTGGCTTGTGCTCGTTGCGTCGGGGTGCATGGAATCGGTGTGGGCCATCGCCTTGGGGAAGTCGGAGGGCTTCACTCATCTGGGCCCTTCCGTCGTGTTCGTTGTGGCCCTGGTGCTTTCCATGCTGGGGCTGTCCTTCGCCGTGAAGACGCTGCCTACGGGCACGGCCTATGCGGTGTGGGTGGGCATCGGCGCGGCGCTCACGGTCATCTACGGCATGGTCACGGGAAGCGAGCCGGCCAGCGTCGCCCGCATTCTGCTGATCGCCGGCCTTGTCGGCTGCATCATCGGCCTCAAACTCGTCAGCGGCGACGAGGCCTAAGCCTTTAAGCCCCCGCATGTAAACCTTTGCACCAAGTCAAGTGGCCATCAGAAGCGATTGGCGGGATTTTTGTTTTTTACCTGGGATGTTGACCTCCCGTAACGAACCGCCCACAGCTGGGGGTAAGGTGCTGCACTCGTGATAAAATCGAATGATCGGCCGCCGGGGCATCGGGAAAGCCCTCGGGGGCGGTCGGTTTTGTTCACCGGCAATGGGGAGGCGGTTTCCATGAACCAGCAGGCACCGAAGGATTCTGTGAACGAGGGCGCGCTGACGAAGCCCCCTTACATGCAGAATCGCGAGCTTTCCTGGCTCGACTTCAACAAGCGCGTTCTTGATCAGGGCGCCGATCCCACCGTGCCCCTGCTCGAGCGGCTGAACTTCATTTCCATTTTCTGGAGCAACCTTCAGGAGTTCTTCATGGTGCGCGTGGGCAGCTTGACCGACCTCTCGCTGCTGAAGAAGTCCATCATCGATCCGAAGTCGGGTATGACGCCGGCCGAGCAGTTGGACGCCGTCTACGCGCGCTGCCACGAGCTGTATCCCTACTACGAGGAAACCTTCGAGAACCTGCGCGGGCTTTTGGCCGAAGAGGGCATCCGTCAGGTGCGCAAGGACGATCTCACCGATGAGCAGCTGGTGTTCCTGGACGACTACATGCAGGACAGCGTGCTGCCCTTCCTGTCGCCGCAGATCGTGAACGCCCGCCACCCCTTCCCCCATTTGGAGAACGGCGGCCTCTACATTATCGTGCGCCTGGACGAGCAGGCCGCTCCCAAGGGTAAGAAGACCAAGGAGGAGAAGGCCCGCGCCAAGGCCGAGAAGGCCGCTGCCGCCGAGGGCAAGCAGGCGAAGAACCTGGGTGCCGAGGGCGTGACGCTGGGTATCATCCCTCTGCCGCGCCAGACCGACCGCGTTATCCAGCTGCCGGGCAAGGGCCTGTCGTTCATGCTGGTGGAGCACGCCATCGAGATGTTCGTGCCCGAGATTTTCTCTATGTACACGGTGAAGCACACCAACATCGTGTGCGTTACGCGCAACGCCGACCTGGATGCCACCGAGGGTGCCGAGGAGCAGGGCGAGGATTACCGCGAGCACATGAAGCGCATCCTGAAGAAGCGCAGTCGCCTGGCGCCGGTGCGCCTGGAAAGCGAGCGCCCGCTGTCGCGTACGGTGAAGAGTCTGCTGCTGGACAAGCTGGAGCTGGCCGAGCACCAGCTGTACGTGACCAGCGTGCCGCTGAACATGAGCTACACCTGGGGCTTGTCTGGCCGCTTGTCGGCGAAGAAGCGCGCGGCTCTGACCCAGGCCCCCTTCACGCCGCAGTGGCCGGCGTGCCTCGATCGCAACCGCTCCATCATCCAGCAGGTGTCCGAGCGCGAGGTGCTGCTGTCGTATCCCTACCAATCGATGGACGCCTTCGTGCGCCTGCTGCACGAGGCGGCCAACGATCCGGCGGTCATCTCCATCAAGATCACCCTGTACCGTTTGGCCAGTCAGTCGCACCTGGCCGAGGCGCTTATCGCCGCGGCCGAGAACGGCAAGGAAGTAACAGCGCTATTCGAGCTGCGTGCCCGTTTCGACGAGTCGAACAACATCGAGTGGTCCCAGCGCTTCGAGCAGGCGGGCTGCCATGTCATCTACGGCTTCCGCAACTTCAAGGTGCACTCGAAGATCTGCACCATCACGCGTCAGACTGCCGACGGGCTGCAGCATATCACCCAGCTGGGCACGGGCAACTACAACGAAAAGACGGCCCGCCTGTACACCGACTTCTCGTTCATCACCACCGACCCGCGCATCGGCGCCGACGCCGCCGACTTCTTCCGCAACATGGCGCTGGAGAACACATCGGACAACTACGACATTCTGTGGGTGGCGCCGCTGATGATCAAGCAGAACATCCTGCGCGGCATCGACGAGCAGATTGCCCTGGCGAAGGCCGGCAAGCCCTGCGGGCTGTTCTTCAAGACGAACTCCATCACCGATCGTGAGGTGATCGAGAAGATCGTGGAGGCATCGCAGGCGGGCGTGGAGACGCACCTGCTGGTGCGCGGCATCTCGTGCCTGCTGCCCGGCGTGCCCGGCTATACCGACCATGTGCACGAGGTTTCCATCGTGGGCCAGCTTTTGGAGCACAGCCGCATCTACGGCTTCGGCCCGCGCGAGAGCTGCCAGATTTACCTGTCCAGCGCCGACCTTATGACCCGCAACATGGACAAGCGCATCGAGATCGCCTGGCCCATTTTGGATGACGTGCTGCGCGAGCAGGTGCTGGGCTACCTGGACATCAGCTGGTCCGATACGGCGAAGCTGCGTGAGCTTCTGGCCGACGGGTCCTACACCCCGCTCGGTTTCTTTGCCAAGCCCGGTGACGAGGGCGATGTGGAGCTGTTCGATTCCCAGAAGTACCTGATTTCCGAGGCCCAGCGCATGCATCTGGCCGCCGCCGAGCTGGCCGCCCACGAGGGCGTGCTGGCCGAGGGCGATTCCCATTACGTGTTCCCGCTGGGCCGTGTGGCCGCCGTCACGCCCGAGCCGCAGCCTGTGGAAACCGAGGAGGAGTCGGAGTTCGTGCCGCAGGTTGCGGAAGACGAGCGCGTGGGCAAGCACCTGGCCCGCGCCGTGAAGGAAGCTGCTCTGGCCACGCAGGCCGAGCGCTCGGCGATGTCCGATGAGCTGGGCATGGAGATCGACCCGGCCATTTGGGCGGCGGTGGAGGCCGAGGTGCGCGCCATGCACGACGCGGCCGAGGCCATGGCTGCCGCGGTGGAGGCCACGGCGGAAAGCGTGCTGCAGGCCATGAGCCAGTCGGAGGTCGCCAGCGCCGAGGCGGCGGAAGCCGCGATGGGCGCGGCACCCGATGCGGCAGAGGCCGCAGCCGTTGAGGCCGCTACGACGCAATTGTCGGTATCCGAGGCGGCGGAATCCGCTGCCGAGCCGGCGCCCGCGATCGAGCGGGGTGCTGCCGTTGCGGCGATTGCAGCCGAGGCGGCGCCTTCCGTGGTCGGCGAGGCCGAGCCGGCCGCTGCCGAGCCGTCTGTCGCCGCGTCGGCGTCGGAAAAAGCTGCGAAGGGCAAGCATGCGGCGGAGGTACCGGCGAAGGCCGCAGTGCCCGCGCGTGTGGCGGCGGCCGAGGTGGCCGGTGTGTCGGACGCGGCGGTTTCGGCTGCCGTGGCCGCGTTCGTGACCGAGGAGAAAAACGACGCTGCAGCCACCCAGGAGAAAATCGCTGCTGCCGAGGCCGCCGCTCAAGAGCGGATTGCGGCCGCAGCCGTTGCGGCCCAGACTGACGCTGCGGCCCAAGAGCAGACTGCGGTTGACGACGCCCCGACCGCGACCGACGCTGCGGCCGGGGTCGCGCTCGAGAAGACTACGCCGGCGAAGGTCGATCCTGAGGCTGGGGCCGCAACGGAGAAGGTTGCCGCTGCCAAGGCTGAGGCGCCGGCCGCTCCGCAGGGCGACGTCCCGAAGGCCACGTCGGTTCCGGCTGAGCCCGCCTCTGCTTTGCAGGCGGCTTCGGGTGCGGCGGCTGCCGTGCTGACGGCTCCCCCCGCTCCCGCAAAGAAAAAGACCGGCAAGGCGAAGGCCGTGAAGCCCGCGGCTCCCCAGGCGGCGAAACCCGCGCCCGCAAAGGACTCCGTCCCGGCCGGGGAAACCACCCCCGCGGAAACCACCCCCGGGGAAACCACCCCCGTAGGGGCGGCCTTCAGGCCGCCCGCACCCGCCGCACCCGCCTCGGCCCCCACATCCACCCCGTCGGCAACGTCTGCCGCACCCGCCGCACCCGCCTCTGTTCCGAAGGCGGCTCCCGTCGCCTCGGCCTCGAACGCTCCGGCGGCCGGCTCTGCTGGGGCCGCGCCCGCCGCAACCGCCTCGGCTCCCACGGCGCCCGCCTCTGCGGTTCCGACGGCGGCCCCTGCGTCCGCGCCGGCTCCGGCCTCCGCAACCGCTCCGGCCCCCGCACCCACCAGCGAGATCGTCCCCGCTGAGATCATCGAGCCGAAAAAGGGGAACTTCCTCACCCGTCTTCTCAAGAAGCTGTTCGGCTAAACTTCAAGCCCGGGCCGCCTGCCAGCCGCCCGGGCTTCTTAAAAAGAAGCCGCCCCAGCGGGGAGGGACGCTGGGGCGGCTTTTGCCATTGAATGCCGGAAGGGCATATCGGCGCGTGAGAGTGCGTGTGCTTAAAACTCGGGGATTAGGCGCCAAGGGGCTGGCCCGTGGCCACGGCGCGGCCCAAGAGCGCTCCCAGGGTGAGGCAGCGTCCGTGGCTGAGGCCGGGGGCGCAGATGGGGTAGTCGTTGGCGAAGAAATTGCCCATCACATTGCCCACGGCGTACAGGCCCTCGAGCGGCTCGTCTTCGGTGGACAGCACCTGCATCTGGCTGTTCACGTTCAATCCCGAAGCAATTACCAGCACCTTGGCGGTGAGTGCTGAGGCGTAGAAGGGCGCTTTGACGATGGGCTTCAGATCGTCGGCATTCTTGCCGAAATCCTCGTCGACGCCGGCGTTCACGAGCTCGTTGTAGCGGGCCACCGTGGCCTCGAGCGCGTCGGCGGGAACGCCCATGGCGGCGGCCAGCTCGGACAGGGAGTCGGCCTTAACGGTGCTGCCGTTCTCGAGGCAGTACGAAACCACCTCGGTAGGAGTCGGGGGATTCGCCGGGTCGGCATCGCCGGTGCCGAACATGGCCGTGAGCGGGCCGGCGGTATTGTTGTTGTAGTTGCTCAGGGCAGACATGGCCGGCATCTGGGTTTCAAAGTCGTCGTCGAAAATGCTCCACACCTTGTGATCCTTGCTGGTGAGGTACATATTGGAGATGCCCGGCAGCGTGGTGTTCTCGTTGCAGAAGCGCACGCCGCTCTCGTTCACCTTCAGGTAAGAGGCGGTGCTCATGGCGCCTCCGCCGAAGATCGGGTGGATCATGGCGGCGTGGGCACCGGGCTGGATGGCGCCTCCCGCCCACAGCGCCATGTTGATGCCGTCGCCGGTGTTTGCCTCGGGGGCCGGATACACGTTGCCCTCGGCGCCGGCGGCCAGGGGGCACCACGCCTCCACCATCTCGGCATTGTTCCCATAGTCGCCGGTGGCCAGAATCACGCCTTTGGAGGCAGTGATCTTCACGGTGTTTCCGTCGGCATTAGTGGCGAACACGGCGCTCACGCGATCGCCGTCCTTTTGAAGCTGCTCGGCCTTCGTGTTGTACATCACCTGGCCGCCGGCTTCAAGGCCGACCTTCTCCATGTGGCCGATGACGTCGCCCGGTCCCGTCATGCCCGTGCCGAAGGTGTGATCGGTGGGATAGGTTCGCGTGGTGAAGTCCTCTGCGTTGGCGGACGCGGAAGAACCGGCGCCCAGGGCAACCGCACCGCCATCGGCAACGATCATATCGATCAGGCGATCGAACACCTCGCCGGAGTGATCGGCCCAGAGCTTTATGAGCGAGCCGTCGGCTTTATAGCCCGAGGCTTTCACGAGGTCGTTAACGAGCTGGCCTTTGTCGATCTCGACCCCGGCTTCCTTCTGCACCTTGGTTCCGACGGCGGCAAAGTCGAGGCCGCGGGCGCTGAAGGAGTCGCGCTTTTCGATGATAACGGTACGCACGCCCTGTTCCGCTGCGTGCATGAAGGCGGCCATGCCCGCCATGCCGGCTCCGACAATTACCACATCGGCGTCGATGGTTTCCACGATGTTGGCCTCGTCGATGGGCTCCGGCGCCATCTCCCAGGAGTGGGCTGCGCCGCCGTTGTCGCTGCTTCCGGTTTGCGAGAGTGATTCCGACGAGCTTCCCGGTTGCGGGGAGCAGCCAGCCAAGGCGGTCGCGCCGGCCGCCGCGCCCAGAGCGGCGATGCCCTTAAGGAAACTGCGGCGTTCCAAAGATGCGTTCTCGATTCCCATTCGTTCCTCCTTCTGGCGCACGCGGGATGCGGCGCCCGTTTTGAGCCGCTTCCCTTTCCAGATAAGGCAAGCGGAATTGCAGTGCAGGGAAAGCTTGCGCGATTTCGGCGGCCGTCGCATCCATGGAACCGCACAGAAACGGGTTTTCGCGTCACTGGTTTCCAGTGATTTGGCCGATGGGAGCCATTTTGGACGGCTTGCGAGAGGCGGTAGGGGCCGTGGGTGAAGTACAATTTGCGAAATGAGCGAGAAAGAGAGCCGGCGCGGAATGAGAGAATATCGCAACAGCGCATTGCGCGTTTTGGGCATGGCCCTAACTCTGGCGTGGGCCTTTTGCGCGGCGCCTCCCATTAGCGCAGATGGGACTTTTTGGGAGGGCGTGTCGGCGGGGGCTCAGATACTCATTCGCTTTAGCGCCGTGGGGCTTGTGCCTTGCATCATCTTCATCTTCGCCCCTCGCTTGTTTGAACCCCAAATGCTCACGCGGTCGATTTTGGGAGCTGCTGCGCTTTGGCTTGCCGGATGGCTGGGAACCATGGGCGTCTCTGCGTCTGTCCCCGCGCCCCTTCTTGTGGCACTCGCATTTGTCAACGGCATCGGAACTTCGTTTTTCCTGGTTTTCTGGGGACTGGCCTTGTGCCGCGGCGACGCTGAGCGCATCGAGCGTGATTTCGTGCTGATCCTCGTTCTGGTGGGCTTGGTCGTCATGGTGACGCTCGGCTTGCCGAATGCGATTCTGGATGGGGTGCTTGCTGCCGTCCCAGTGGCTGTTGCCGCTTGCGCCCTGGCGGATGGCGTCGTTTTGCCGAACGAGCCCTTGCTCCGAAAGAGCGATGGGGAAGCTCGCGGTGAGCGCGAAGAGACGGCGCGGGCCACTCTGACGCCGCTGGTTTTGAGCGTTGCGTTCTCCGTCACGATCGTCAGCTTTGTATGGTGCATGTTCTCGCTCAGACATCAGGAGCTTATGGTTTCCAAGGCGCTTCTCTTCGGTCTGGGCTTTATGGTTTCGGGGCTGGCCATATGGCTGTTCGTGAAGTACTCGCCGAGCGTCGGGTTTGTGGCGGCCGCTCGTTGGGTCTTGCCGGTTATGGCCTGCGGTCTGCTGTTCAATGGCTCGGAGATCCCGGAGTTGCTGGTGGCGGCTTGTCTCATGCTGTCCGTTGCCCATGCGGCTTTTGAAATGATTTTGCGCATGCAGGTGATTTCCTTTGCCCGCAAAAGCCGGGGAGACGAGCTTTTGTACGTGGGCTGGGGGTTTGCCGCCATCATGGCGGGAGCGTTTCTGGGGCCGAGCCTCTACATGGTGGTAACCATGGCGGTTGCCATTGATTCGCTGCACCTTACCTTGGTCGTGCTTGCCGTTCTCGTGGGGGCAAGCTCTCTTTTGCTGCTCGACGTTGAAACGCGGCTCGGCCGATCCCATTCCCTGCATCCCTACGAGAAAGCGGACCATCCTGCAGGCGACGAGGTGGTTGCTGCGGGAGGTACCTCCGAGGCGGCGCAAGATATTGCCGAGCGTTACGGCCTGACGAATCGGGAGTGCGAAATACTCGGCATGCTGCTGCAGGGGCGCAGCCGTCCCTATATTCGCGACACGCTGTACGTGTCCATCAGCACGGTGGACACCCACGTGCGCCATATATACGCCAAGGTGGGAGTTCACAATAAGCAGGAGCTCATTGACCTGGCGCAGCAGTCGGGCGAAGCATAGGGGTGCGCTTCGAGGCGCCTCAATGCGGGCCTGCTGGGCGGCGGACCATGGTAGAATGAGTAAAACAATCGAGCTACCAGCGAAAAGGGGAGCTGCCATGTTGGAGCAAGTGGACTTCTCGCAGAAGAAGATGAAGAAGGCCGCCTATAAGGAGCAGTGGGACGCGCTGCTGGAGGAATTGGTGGTGCTGCAGCAGCGGGCGCACAACGAGGGCGTGGGACTTGTGGTGCTGTTCGAGGGCTGGAACGGCGCCGGCAAGGGCAGCCGCATTTCCGATTTGATGTACAACCTGGATGCGCGCTCCACGGGCGTGTACGTGGGGCTCGATCTGGATCCCGGCACCGAGCGGGAGTTCCCCGGTCGCGAGATGGGCGTGACGGGCTATTACCCCATCATGCAGGACTTCTGGAAGGCTTTGGGCGAGCGCAACTCCATCACGTTCTACGACCGCGGCTGGTATTCGGCGGTCACCCAGCACATGCTGCACAACGCCCCGGCGAAGCTGCTGCTGCCCAAAGACGAGGAGCGCCATTACCTGGACTCCATCCACGACTTCGAGCGCCAGCTGGTGGCCGACGGCTACATCGTGGTGAAGTTCTTCGTGCACATGACCAAGGAAGCCCAGGTGGAGCGCTTGCGCCGTTTGCACGACGACCCGGTTACGCGCTGGCGCGTGCCCGACAAGAAGCTGCACAGTCATCACGGCTACGAAGCCGCCTACGAGCTGTACGACCGCCTGCTCGAGCGTAGCAACTACTCCTTTGCGCCTTGGGTGCTGCTGAACGGCGAGGATAAGCGCCGCTCGAACATCGCCATTGCGGAAACGCTGGTGGCCGCCTTGAAGCGCGGTCTGGTGCAGAAGGAAGCCAACGACGCCCTGCGCAGTGCCTTCTCCGCGCGGTTGGCGGAATTCGAGGCGGCTATCGACGAGGCCACCATGGCCGGCACTCCCGGCGAGGCCGTGGAGGTGAAGCCCGGTCGCGGCATGCTGGCCGGCGCCGCCCTGGTGCGCGCTCGTGCCCAGGCCGAAGCCGCTCACGAGCTGGCGCCGCGCGCCTCGCGCTTCACCATTGTGGACGATTATCCGCGGGTGGACGCTATCGACCACAGCCTGGCGCTGGATCCGGTGCGCTACAAGCAGATGCTGCGGGCGCTGCAGGCGCGCCTGTTCCGCCTGGAGAACATCATGTACCAGAAGCGCGTGCCCCTCATTCTGATGTACGAAGGCTGGGACGCGGCCGGCAAGGGCGGCAACATTAAGCGCGTCGCCCAAGCGCTGGATGCGCGCGCCTACAACATCTACCCGTCGCCGGCGCCCACCAAGCCCGAGCTGGCGCACCCGTTCCTGTGGCGCTACTGGACGCGCCTGCCGAAGGCGGGGCACGTGGGCATGTACGACCGCAGCTGGTACGGTCGCGTGCTGGTGGAGCGCGTGGAGGGCTTCGCCACTCCCGAGGAATGGGGTCGCGCCTACGACGAGATCAACGAGTTCGAGCACGACCTGGTGGACTGGGGCGCCATTCTGCTGAAGTTCTGGGTGGACGTAAGCCCCGAAGAGCAGCTGCGCCGTTTCCAGGATCGCGAGATCGATCCGGCCAAGCAGTGGAAGATCACCGAGGACGACTGGCGCAACCGCGAGAAGTACCCTCAGTACAAGGCGGCTATCGACGACATGTTCCGCCTGACGAGCACCACGTTCGCTCCCTGGATTGTGCTGGAGTCCGACGATAAGCGCTACGCTCGCATCAAGGCGCTGCGCATTATCGTGGACGCTCTGGAGGAGCGCTTGGGCGAGGAGCGGTTCCGGTAGCCGCTGCGGTTCGCGGGCCGCGGCTCCCGTCTACCGCGCGACCGTGGCTCCGAAGGCCTTGCGTCCCTTGCGAAAGTAGGGGGTTCAGGGTACTATGAACCCATTATCAGCCAGCCTTGCAGGTGCGCGATGCGCCTGTTCCATAGAAGGAGTTCCGTTATGGATACGATCGATCTGTTCAGCATGCAGGTGCCCGTTGCGGCCATTTGGGCTCTGGTGGCCATCGTCGTCCTCATCATTGTGGTGTTCATCGCCAAGGGCTTCATGGACGAGATGAAGAAATAACTGGAAGACTATCCCGGGCCCCTTCGGGGGCCTTTTTGTTTTGACCAAGGGGGATCGATGACCGATTCGGTTGTTTCCGCTGACGATACTCAAAACGAAGAGAAAAAGAAGAAGAAAAAGGGCGGCTGCCTGTGGCGTATTGTGTTCTGGCTCGCCCTGCTGGTGTTTATCGCATCAGCGGCCATTTTGGGCTATTTGGCCTGGACGTACTGGCTGGGCCAGCACGAATACGACGAAATTGCCGCTCGTGCCTTCCCCAACGAGCAGACGAACACCCTGGCCGACATGGTGGTTGACTGGGACGCGCTGCGCGCGATTAATCCCGAGGTGGTGGCCTGGGTGTACGTGCCCGACACCATCATCAACTACCCGGTGGCCCACAAGCCCGGCGACAGTCAGTTCTACCTGAAGCACAACTTCAGCAACGACTACGGCAAGAAGTACGGCGCCGAGTACGGCTGCATCATGCTGTCGGGCGAGAATGCCGGCGATTTCTCCGACGAGGTGAACATCATCTACGGCCACCATCTGCGCAACGGGGCCATGTTCGCGCCTTTCGGCGACTTCTACGAGAACGAGATGTTCAACCAGCACCGCACCATCTATCTGCTGACCCCCCAGGGTAACTACCGGCTTGAGACGTTCGCCGTAGAGCATGTGCCCATGACCCATGGTTCCATTGCCACACCGAACTACGCCACCGACCAGGAGTTCACGGAGTTCAAGGAGTGGCTGGTCAGCCAGTCGGTGGTTACGCCCGACCCGGACACGTCGGCCGATGCCCTGGCCGCCACGAAGCTGTTCGGCTTCTGCACCTGCGACGGCGAGGACAACACGTGGCGCTACATTACCTTCGCGGTGCCGGCCGAGTTCGTGCCCATCGAGTACGTGGGCACGGGCGAGTACCACGGCAACAGCGATGTGTCGGGCGACGACGTCGGCGCGGTGGAGGGCACCACCCAGGATCGCATCGACGACCTGCGGTAGGCGCGAGGTCGGCGGCTCCTGGCGCTTCGGCGCTCGGGTTTGCGCGGTGCCGAAAAACCCGCTGCCTGCAGGAGGGCGGCGTGTGCGTCATCTATAATGCAAGCTGAGCTGTTGGATCATCTTTGAAAGGAATCCCATGGAGAACCAGAACAGCGTGACCTATGCCCAGGCCGGCGTCGACATCGTGGAGGGTGCCCGCGCGGTGGACGCCATCAAGGACACGGTGCATTCCACGTACCGCCCCGAGGTGGTGGGCGACATCGGCGGCTTCGGGGGACTGTTCTCCATCGCCGCGGCCAAGGACATGGCCGATCCGCTGCTGGTCTCCGGCACCGACGGCGTGGGCACCAAGCTGAAGGTTGCCCAGCGTCTGGGCGTGCACGACACGGTGGGCATCGATCTGGTGGCCATGTGCGTGAACGATATTCTGGCCACGGGCGCCGAGCCACTGTTCTTCCTGGATTACGTGGCCGTAGGCAAGCTGGATTCCGAGGCCATGGCGAAAATCGTCGGCGGTATCGGCGAGGGCTGCCGCCAATCGGGCTGTGCGCTCATCGGCGGCGAGATGGCCGAGCATCCCGGCGTGATGGACCCGGATGATTACGACCTGTCCGGCTTCTGCGTGGGCCTGGTGGATCGCCCCCGCATGCTGGATCCCGAGGCGGTGCGCGAGGGCGACGTGCTCATCGGACTGGCGTCCTCGGGTCTGCACTCCAACGGTTATTCTCTGGCCCGCAAGGTATGCGTGGAGGGTCGCAGCGAGGACGAACTGCGCGAGGCGCGTGAAGACTTGGACGGCCAGAGCATTCTGGAGGCGCTGCTCACGCCCACCCGCATCTACGTGAAGCCGGTGCGCGCCGTGATGGAGCAGGTGCCCGGCGGCATTCGCGCTCTTGCCCACATTACGGGCGGCGGCATCACCGAGAATTTGAACCGCGCCCTGCCGGCCAATGTGAACGCCGAGGTGGATTTGGGCACGTGGCCCATTCCGCCCGTGGTGCGCTTTGCGTGCGAGCAGGCGAACCTCTCCGAGGCCGAGGCCCTGAAAACCTTCAACATGGGGCTCGGCATGGTGCTCATCGTGGACCCTGCCCAGGCTGAGGCCGTGGAGGCCGCCCTGGCCGCGGCGGGCGAGCAGACCTTCCGCGTCGGCCGTATCGTGGCAGGTGCGGGCGAGGTGCAGTACGCGAACGAGGGGGAGCTGCTGTAATGGCCGACAAGCTGAAGATCGGCGTGCTGCTCTCCGGTAGCGGCACGAACCTGCAGGCTATCATCGACGCCATCGCCGAGGACGGCCTGCCCGTGGAAATCGTGCACGTGCTGTCGTCGCGTCCCGATGCCTACGGCATCGAGCGCGCGCGGGCCGCGGGCATTCCCGTGACGGTGTTCGACCGCACGGTGTACGAGGATCGCGAGGCCGCCGACGGGCGCATCGCCGCCGTTATGTCCGAGGCGGGCGCCGAGTACCTGGTCATGGCCGGTTATATGCGCAAACTCACTCCTGTGGTGCTGGACGCTTTCCCCGATCATGTGCTGAACCTGCATCCGGCGCTGCTGCCCTCGTTCAAGGGCGCCCACGCCATTCAGGATGCCTGGGATGCCGGTGTGAAGGTGACGGGCGTGACCGTGCATTTGGCCAACGAGGATTACGACAAGGGGCCCATCGTGGTCCAGCGCGCGGTGTCCGTGTTGCCCGATGACGACATCGACGCCTTGGAGGCGCGCATCCACGAGGCCGAGCACGTCATCTACCCCGAGGTGCTGCGTGCCATCGCCGAGGGTCGCATGATCATGGACTCAGATCGCAAGATCACTATTCGGCCGTTGGTCTAGGGGATCGTGCGCCTCTGGCGGGGTCGTCGGGGCGTTTCGCGCCTCCGACCCCGCTCTTGTTGGCGCCGACGACAAAGGTTTCGGATTTTTTTGGTCAGAAAGTCGAGTTTTGTGCAGCTGGAGCGCTCATTTTGGCCAGTAATGGACGAAAATGAGTGCTATAGGCATCGAATTCGCGTATTGAGGACCTCTGCGAGCGCATTTGGTGCACAAAACTCGATTTTCTGACCATATTTGGAAGATCTTTTTGTCGGAGGTGGCAATGAAGCGTGAAATCATCGAGGCGATCATCGCCGATCTGCGCGAGAGGCGTGTGCCCTCTCTCGCTGCGGAAGACTTCCCGGCGTTTTCCGAGGAGGCCACGGCGGGCGACCCGCACATTGGGCCCGAAACTCTTGCGACTATTGCCGCAACACTGACCGAGGCCGACACCCCCACCTTCGAGCGCGCCCTGCGCGCCATGGACGAGGGCGACTTGGCGTGGCTCGGCTTCAAGGTGGTCTATGACGCTGCGGCGGCCCAGGCCAACGTGGATAACGAGGTGACGAAGAAGTACGGCGAGACGGGCTCGGCCGATGGCGAGCCGCTCGTGTTCTTCTGCAACGATGCCAAGGAGATCGTGGCCTCCCGCGAGCTGTCGCCCCGCGATATCTTCCAGGCCAAGGACGTCACTCGCGGCCCCTCCATGCACAACGATCAGTTTGATGGCCTCACCTGGGCCAGCGCGCCGCTGTTCGGCAAGGTGCGGGTGTGGCTGCTGGGCGCGTCGGATGCGGCGGTGGAAGTGGCGGCGCTGGCCGACCACGTGGGCTTCCACGTGGTGGCGGTCGACCACGACCCGGCGTTCCTGAACGAGGAGCGCTTTCCCGCGGCCGAGCGCATTATGCTGCACGGCGGCAATTTCGACGAGCTGGCGAATATGCCCGCGCGTCCCGATGACTACGTGTGCGTGCTCACGCGCGGTCACATGTTTGACCCCGAGAGCTGCATCTGGGCGTTGCAGAACGGCGTGCACTACGTGGGCATGATGGGCTGCGCGGGGAAGAACTCCACCGTGCACGATCTGGTGGTTGCTGGCGGTGTCTCTGAGGCCGACTGGGATCGCGTGAAGCGTCCCATCGGGTTGAAGTTTGGGGCGAAGACGCCGGCGGAGCTGGCCATTGCCATCGTGGCCGAGCTGGTGGACGTGCGCTACCGTCAGCGCTACAGCGCCGAGGCCCGCGAGCGCCACGAGAAGAGCCTCGGCCGCTCGTAGACGCTCACTGCCCCAAGGCGCTGTGGGCGCCGGAGTTCCGCTCGCGTATGACGGGAGCGGTGGAATAATCAACGAACACGGAGGCCGTCCCCTGCAGGACGGCCTCTTTGTGCCATAATGCTCGGGTCAATGGCTCATCGGGCCGCAGTATGCGGTGCGGGCGCGAGCGGTCGGCGGGGTGCCGGCGCGCGGGCGCCTTTGCCTTGGGGAATGCGGGTGCGAATCCCGCGCTATACCAGTAACCGTAAGGTTCCCGGACGTGATGGTTGTTGCGAAGCGTGTTTCTTCGCAGCGCACCGTCGTTCGGGACGAAGTCGGAACACCAAGCCGAGAGGCACGAGCCCTGGAGAAGAAAGGTTTGCCTCATGTATCAGAATGCCCAGAACACCACGAAGAAGCTGTTTGCGAGCCTGCTCGCCCTGGCCTTTGCCGCCCTGCTGGCCCTGGCCGGCTGCGCGGGCGACAGCACGGCGGCCGACAATGCCGACGCCCAGGACGCTGCGGCTGCTGCGGCTGAGCAGAACGGCACCTCTGCCGAGGGCGATGCGGCTGGGGCCGATGCGGCCGAGGCCAAGGTGACCGTGTCGGTGACGATGCCCGAGGGTGCCGACGCTGCCTCCGAGAACGTGGAGGTGACGGTTCCCGCCGAGGGCACCGTGTACGACGCGCTGGTGGCTACCGGCTGGGACGTGCAGGCTGAGGACGGCGACTACGGCAAGTACGTCACCTCCATCAACGGCATTGCAAACGGTTCCGAGGGTGAAATGAGCGGCTGGGTGTTCACCGTGAACAACGAGCAGGTCATGGAGGGTTGCGACGTTTGCAAGCTGGCCGACGGCGACACCGTCGAGTGGACGTTCTTCGTCTAGGCCGCCATCGCCAAGCTGTTGCGTGCAGGGGCCGGGCTGTTGAGCGTCGGCCCCCGCTCTGCTTGTATGGAATCCACGCGCGACATATTTTCCCATTGCCATCCGACAGTGGTGCTGGCGTATTTCGCGGGCATCATCGGCGTGACGATGCTCGTGATGAGCCCCGTGTTCGCGGGGCTCTCGTTGGTGGGCGCGACGATGGCCTGCTTGGCGGTACGCGGCCGGTCGGCGCTGCCCCTTATCGGTGGCATCGCGGTGCTCGGGGCGGGGGTGACCCTGTTGAACCCGCTGTTCAACACCGCGGGCGATACCGTGCTGTTCGAGGTGTTCGGCCGTCCGTATACCGCCGAGGTCCTTATGTTTGGCGGTACGATGGGCGGTGCACTGGGGGCCGCGCTGCTTTGGTTCTCGGTGGCGAGTCGCGCATTGACGGCCGAGAAGGTGACATACCTGTTTGGCGGCCGGGCGCCCGCACTGACGACGGTGCTTACGCTGGTGCTGCGCTTGGTGCCGGCCTATGGGCGTCGCGCTACCGCTTTGGCCGAGGCGCGAGCTGGCGTGGGGCTCGGCGTGTCTGAGGCCGATGGCCTGGGCGGAAAGGTGCGCGTCGGTGCCACGCTGCTGTCGTCGTTGACGGCGTGGTCGCTTGAGCAGGGCGTGACGACGGCCGATTCCCTGGCCGCCCGGGGCTTCGGCTCGGGTTCGCGCACCGCCTGGGGCCGCTACCGCTTCAGGTGGCGGGAAGGGGCGCTGATGGCCCTGCTGGGGGTGCTCGCGTTCGGGATGGGCGCGGGGGTTGCGGCGGGAGCCGGTGCGGCAGAGTTTCTGCCGCGATTCCAGCTGCCCGCAGCTGATGCCCTCGTACTTGTCGGTTGGGTGTCGTGGACGGCGATGGTGCTGCTGCCCACGATGCTGGCTGTGGCGGGGGAGGTGCGATGGCGCTGCTCGCTCTGGAACATCTGACATTCACGTATCCGGGGGCCGCGCGCGCCGCCCTGAACGACGTTTCGCTCGACTTTGCCCCGGGTAGCTACACCGTGGTGGCGGGCCTGTCGGGCTGCGGGAAGACCACGCTGCTGCGCTGCCTGAAGCCGCCGCTTGCTCCGGCCGGCGAGCGTGCGGGAGCAGTGCGGTGGAACGGGGTGCCCCTCGAGGGGCTTTCCTCGCGCGACCAGGCGTGTGGCATCGGATTTGTGATGCAGGAGCCCGATGCGCAGATCGTCTGCGATCGCGTGGAGGCCGAGCTGGCCTTTGGTTTGGAAAACGTCGGGTGCGCGCGCGAGATGATGGGCCTGCGCGTGGCCGAGATGACGAGTTTTTTCGGCATCGGGCCATGGTTGCACCAATCGACTTTGTCTTTGTCGGGCGGCCAAAAGCAGCTGCTGAACTTAGCGTCGGTGATGGCCGCGGGGCCGGAGGTGCTGGTGCTGGACGAGCCCACCAGCCAGCTGGATCCTATCGCTGCAGCCGATTTCCTGGCAGCGGTGCGTCGTGTGAACCGCGAGTTGGGTGTGACGGTGATCATGGCCGAGCATTGTCTGGAAGAAGCGCTGGCCGATGCCGATACGCTGGTGGTTTTAGAAAAGGGCCGCGTGATCGAGACCGGCGATCCGCGGATGGTGGCGGCCCAGGTGGCATCATCGGGAAGCCCGTTGGCCACCGCGCTCCCGGCGGCGCTGCGGGTGCACGCTGCGGTGTCGGCAGAGGAGGATGCGCTGTCGGCGCCTCTGACGGTGGCCGAGGGGCGTCGCTGGCTGGAAAAGTGGGCGCAGAACGCGGGCGCTCGCACGGTTGCGCACGGCGCAGTGGCTGCCGGAGATGACGCGGCTGCGGGTTGCGCGGTCGCAGGCGCTCCTTTGCCGGCGGCCTGCCAGGGTTCCGCGGACGCCGCTCTTGCGGCGCGGTTGCGCGATGTGCGCTTTCGCTACGGGCGCGATAGGGCCGACGTGCTGCGCGGCTTGTCGCTCGGGGTGCCCGCCGGCGCCGTGACGGCCCTCGTCGGTGCTAATGGAGCGGGGAAGTCGACGGTGCTGAAGGTGCTGGCCGGTCTTGTGCGGCCGTATCAAGGGAGCGTTGAGGTGCTCGGCCGCCGGCTTGGAGCGTTGCGGCGGCCTGCCGCGATGCCGGTGGCCCTGCTGCCTCAGGATCCCACGCTGCTCTTCTCGCGGGAGACGGTGCGCGCGGAGTTGGAGGAAATGTCGGGTGACGCGGCGCTGGTTGCCCGCATGGCCGCCCGTTGCGAGGTGGACGGCCTGCTGGATGCCCATCCCTTAGACCTCTCGGGCGGCGAGCGCCAGCGCGTGGCCTTGGCCAAAGTGCTGATCGCACGCCCGCGCCTGCTGCTTCTGGACGAGCCGACCAAGGGGCTCGATGCTGCTGCGAAGGCGTCCCTTGGCGCGCTGCTCGCCGATTTGGCCGCCGAGGGGACGACCGTGGTCGTAGCTTCTCACGACCTGGACTTCTGCGCCGCATGGTCGCGCTGCGTGGCGCTCGTGTTCGACGGTGTCGTGGCGGCCTGCGCTGCTCCCCGCGAGATCTTCGCCGCTGCCAGTTTCTACACCACGGCCGCTAGCCGTGTGGCGCGCGACGTGTTCCCCGGTGCGGTTACCGTGGAAGATGTCATCGCCTGCTGCCGCAGCGTTCAGGTTGCCGACTACGACGGCGACGGGCGTCCTAGGGGAGATGCGCAGCCCTCCCGTTCCGCGTTAGGAGGTGTAGCGCAGTGAAGCGCGCAATCATTCGCCGTGTGGCCCTGGTGGCAGCCACGCTCATAGCGCTTGCTGCTGTTGGCGTGCTCACGGTGCTGCGCGTAAGCCCGTACGTGGCCGCGGCGCTCGTTATTACCCTGGGCCTCGTGCCCTTCCTCGCCGCCTTCGAATACGAGCGCCCGGGCGCCCGCGAGGTGGTGCTTATCGCTGTGCTGGCCGCCCTGGCTGTGGCTTCCCGGGCGGTGTTCGCCTTCGTGCCCCACTTCAAGCCCATGGCCGGCGTGGTCATCATCGCGGGCATTGCCCTGGGCGCGCGGTCGGGCTTTCTCGTGGGGGCGCTTGCGGCATTGGCTTCGGGTTTCATCTTCGGTCAGGGGCCGTGGACCCCGTTTCAGATGCTCGCTTTCGGCGCCGCAGGCGCGCTGTTCGGGTTTCTGGCCCAGCGCGGCGTGGTGCCCCGCAGCCGTTTGCGCCCCGCCCAGCGCGTAGCCCTGGCGGCGGGCGGCTTCGCCTTCGTGCTCGTGGTGCTCGGCCCCATTTTGGACACAAGCACGCTGCTTTTGCTGATGTCATCGCTGAACTCGGCCAGCATCGCGGCCGTTTACCTGGCGGGCGTTCCCGTGAACGCCATCCACGGCGCAGCCACGGCCCTCACGTTGCTGTTCGCGGCCAATCCGCTGCTGAACCAACTGGCCCGCCTCCGCCGCAAGTACGGCATCGAATAGCTGTCAGATGGCGGGCGGAGGTCTTTGGCTAGGGGCCGAGGACTATAATGAACGCGCGATCCCCCCCCGACGAAGGAGCTGCCATGATCATTCTCGATGCCCCCCATGCGTCTGTGCCGCTGCTCGATTGGATGGAGGCGTCGGGCCACCCGGTGTTCGCCAACGATTTCTCGCGTTCGTTGGCCGCGACGCGCGCCATCAACCTGGTGGACGATGCCGAGGCCGTCCGCCGTCTGGAAGCGGGCGAGCGCGTGTACACCAATTCCGAGAATGCCCTGGCCTGGATCATGGAGCGCGTGGACAACCCCGGTCTCACCGCCGCCATTGCGCTGTTCAAGGACAAGGCGGCCATGCGCGAGAAGTTGGCGTCGTTGAACCCCGATCTGTTCTACGCCACGGTCAGCCGCGAGGAGCTGGACGCCATCAACGTGGACGATCTGCCTCTGCCGGTGGTGCTGAAGCCGTCGGTGGGCTTCTGCTCCATGGGCGTGTACATCATCGAGGAGCCCGACGATTGGGCCGATGCCGTGGCCGACATCGCCCGGCGCGAGGAAGGCTGGCATTCCCGCTATCCCGAGAGCGTGGTGGGCGGCGACGTGTACATCATCGAGGGCTTCATTGGCGGTGTGGAATACGCGCTGGACTGCTACTACGACGAAGAGGGCGCGCCGCACATCCTGAACATTCTGCGCCACGATTTCGCCGATCCCGAGGACACCTCCGATCGCCTGTACCTGACCGACGCCGCCATAGTGAACGAGATGGAGCCGCGCTTCATGGAGTGGCTGCGCGCCGTGAACGAGGTGGTGGGCGCGCGTAACATTCCCCTTCACGTGGAGCTGCGCGTCGACGGCGATGTGATCGCCCCCATCGAGTTCAACCCGCTGCGCTTTGCGGGCCTGGGCGGTACCGACGTAGCCTATTTCGGCGTGGGCTTGCGCACCTACGCGGCGTTTTTGGAAAACGAGGCGGTGGACTTGGCAGCCTTGTACGGGGCGCACCCCGACCAGGTGTTCTCTATGTCGTTGCTGAACCCGGCGCCTGAAGCCGACCTGGCGCGCCCCTTCAACAGCCAGGCGCTGCTGGCGCGTTTCAGCCACGTGCTGTCGTACCATGATTTCGACCCCAAAACGGTGGGCTTCTACGGGTTCTTGTTCTTGCAAACCGATAAGGAGGGCGCCGGCGCGGCCGAGCGCGACTGGCTGCTGCACAGCGACCTCATGGAGTTCGTGGACTAGGTTCTCGCCGCGACGACCTTGCGGCCTGCGCCGGTTCACCCGCCCCTTACGGCGGGATGACGGACCGCGAACAAACCTTTCGCGAAGGGAAATGATCAGGGTTCACCCCCTATGCTGAGGGTGGCGCGGTGGCTCAGGCCGCAGCGCCACCCTCGTTACGAGAAGGCGGGTGAGCGCAATGACGCAGAACCATGAAATGAAACGCGGCACCGTGGGGCGTCGGTTTTGGACGGCGGCTTTGGCCGTGTTGGCGGCCGGCTGCCTGGTGCTGGCCGGGGCCTCGGTGGCGGGGGCCGCCGAAGGTGATCGCGCGCCCGGCACCAACGAGCTGCCCCTGCGCGCGGCTGAGGCTTCGTCGGCGGTTTCGGTGCCGGTTGATGCGACGGCTCCGGTCGGGCGGGCTGAAGCCCGCCCCTACGGGGAAGCGGCAGGCGATAGCGTGGCGACCGACTCGGCCGATGCGGCCCCGGCCGGCTTGGCGGCTCAGGCCGTTCCGACGAAGGATGGCCCGGCGAAGACGGCTCAGGCCGATCCGACAGCGGCCGAATCGGCCGATCCGGCGAAGGACGGGCAGGCGAAGGCGGTCCCGGCTGCTCCGGCATCGAAGGGTACTGCTGCGGCTGCCCAGCCGGCTTCCTTCACGATTTCCGGCATGAAGTACCTCGAGGGCCGCACGTTGCAAGCCGGCGAGTTTACCTTCCGCATCGCCGCTGCCGGCGCTGCCAAGATACCCCTGGCCTCGAAGCTTCCCAGCCAGCTGCGCTCCAGCACGCTTTCCGATGCCGAGAAGTACGAGCTGGTGGCCCATGGCGGCCTGGTGTACTATCCCTCGGCCTTGCAGCCGACGCCGGCGTCGAACATGGTGGTGAACAGCGCCGACGGCACGGTTTCCTTCGGGCCCCTCACGTTCGACCAGGCCTCGCTCGGTGAGACGAGCACCCAGCGCTCCCACGGCACGGTGTTCTGCTACACCGTGGCCGAGCAGCCGCCGCGTAACGCCGACGGCTCGCTGAAGGACGGCGTGACGCACGATGTGCTCGGCCGCTACGTGTATCAGGGCGTTACCTACGACGACACCGTGAAGCGCATCTACCTGTACGTGTATGAAACGGGCATCGATTCGAACAATCCCGAAATTGCCATTCTGCCCCTGGGCGACGCCACGTTCGACAGGCGGCCGGAGAAGGCCGTCTCGGGCACGGGTGCGGGCTTCGTCAACATCTTCGGCGGTGCCGTGCTCGACTCCTACGACGGGGCTGTGTACCTGCCGGATGGCCAGATTGCCGCCGGCGAGTTCAACTTCGAGGTGCGCGAGGTGGCCGAGGACGGCACGATCCTCGACGACGCGTCGGTGCCGTGCGGTGCGGCATCCGACGGGTCCAGCGGCGCCGGGGTGCGCCTCATCACCGATGAGGTCTACGGCGAGCCGGGGCGCTTCTTCTACGCGGTGAAGCAGACGGCGCCCAGCCGGGCGGCTTCCGACGTGGTGCTCGACGAGAGCTCCTACGTCATCACCGTGGAGGTGGCCAAGGACGCTGACGACAATCTGGAGGCGGCTATCACCCATGTGCGGAAGAAGCCGGCCGACAGCGACCAGTGGGTCGATGTCGATCTGAACGCCCAGCCCAGCCCCGTGGTATGGGAAAACCGCCTGCGCACGGCGACCGACCCCGATGAAGGCGGCGACGGTGGCGGTACGGGCTCGGAAGGCGACGGTGCCGGGACGAACGAGCCTTCCGGCAACGAGGGCGGCGCGGATGCATCGGGTGCTGCCGGCGCGACGGGCGACGATGCGCACAACGCGGCCGGCGAGGTGGCCTCCGACACGGGGAAGCCTGCCGACAACGGCGCAACCGGCAGGACGGACGATAAGCAGGCAACCGCATCCGGCAAGGCCAAGGCCGATCGTGCCGCAACGGCCGCGAAGGCCTCTTCCGACTTCGCCCAAACCGGCGACGACCTGGGCTTGCCCATGCTGATCGCCTTCGCGGTGGTCATTGCCAGCGGCATCGCGCTGGTGCTGCTCGGCCGCCGTCGGCAGAAGTAGCACGACGCCTGGCCCCATGCGGAACCAATGATGATGGAGCGCGTCATCCTTCACGGGGCGCGCTCCGTTATATAATGGGCCTGTTCAAACGCACTTGAAATGTACCCGAGGAAAGGACGTCCTTTGAAGAAAGCCCTGCTGCTCATCTTGGGCATCGTGGCCGTGTGCTTTCTCATTGGCAACGCCGATTACCTGGCAACGTTTGTGGATACCCTGCAAACGGGCGCCTTTCTGCCGCTGGTGCTGGCCATCATCCTGATGCTGGCGCGCCACCTCGTGCAGGCCGCTTCCTACGACGCCGCCTTCGACGCCGTGGGCCATGCTACGGGCTTCTGGCACAACGTGGTGCTCATCTTCTCGTTGGTGTTCATCAACACGTTCTGCCTGTTCTCGGGGGCCACCGGCGTTGCCTTCATCATCGACGACGCCCACCGCGAGGGCTGCGACGCGGGCCAGTCCACGGGCGGTGCCATTCTCTCGCAGATCGGCTACTTCGCCGCCATCTTCGTCATTTCCGCCATCGGGTTCATCACGATGCTC
This sequence comes from Adlercreutzia wanghongyangiae, assembly GCF_035989245.1. Taxonomy (NCBI): domain Bacteria; kingdom Bacillati; phylum Actinomycetota; class Coriobacteriia; order Eggerthellales; family Eggerthellaceae; genus Adlercreutzia; species Adlercreutzia wanghongyangiae. The sequence continues at coordinate 71,710 of NZ_JAYMFF010000003.1, forward strand.
GTGGCCGGCGAGGTGAACTTCCTGTTTGTGACCGGCGCGCTGTGCCTGGCCGTTACGCTGGTGGCGCTTTCCAGCCTGTTCTTCATCGGCCATCTGAAGCCGCGGGTACTGTACCGCTTCTTCCTGGGGCTGCAGAACGTGCTGAACCGCATCGTGGGCGTGTTCAAGAAGTCGCTCGGCGCCGGTTGGGGCCGCAAGACCGCCCACTCCTTCGAGAACACGGCCAACATTCTGGCCCATAATCCGCGCGGCACGTTCATCACCGTGGCCTATGCGTCGTTCTCGGCCATTTTGAACATGGCCACGCTGGTGGCCATCGGGTTCGCCTTCGGCTTCGAGCAGGCAGCGCCTCTGGTGGCGGCCTTCGCCGTGGCGGCCATCTCGGTTATCCTCAGCCCCACACCCCAGGGCATCGGCGTGGTGGAGGCGGCCATCGCGGCTATTCTCACGGCCTACGGCTGCTCGTTGGCCACGGCCACGGCCATTGCGCTGGTGTACCGCGGCATCATGTTCTGGATTCCCTTCTGCATCGGCGCGGTGCTGCTTTCGCAATCGGGCTTTTTCGCCAGTAAGAAAACGGCCAGCGAGGAGCAGAAGCACAAGGACATCGGCTGGATCGCCGGCACGCTGGTGGCCATTATCGGCCTAGTGAACATCGGCTTGGCCTTCATTCCCTCGTCGTTCGCGCCCTACACCATGCTCACCTCGTGGATCGATATGTCCACGGTATTCGTGGGCGGCCCGCTCATCATCGGGTCCATGCTGTTGCTGGTGCTGGCGGCGGGGCTTATCCTGCGGTTCCGCACGGCGTGGGCCTTCACCATCTGCCTGCTGGTGCTGGTGGCCGGCGCCGAGTTCCTGTTCCAGGGCACCATTCACATTGGCATCGCGGGCATTCTGCTGGCCATCTGGCTGTTCCTGAAGCGCCCGGCCTTCGACCGCCCCTTCTCGCTGGGCTCGCTGCAGCATTACGTGGACGACGCCCTGGGCCACGCCCGCAAGCGTGTGGACGGCCTGCGGGCGCGTGCCCGAGAGCGCCGTGCCGCCCGCCGGTCTGCCTCCCAAGATTTACGGCGGACAACAGGTTGGGAACGACAGGCCGAAGATGGGGCAATGCTGAGCGAGAAGGCCCACAAAGAGGGTATCCTTCAGGGGAATAGCGAAACGACAGAGGGTGCCGTTCCCGTCGTTGCGGCTTCGGCCGAGGCGACGACGTGGGGCAGCTGCCCGGAAGGGCGCGAGGGCTAGCGGACGACGGCCGGGCCTGCGCCACGGCAACGGAGGTGGGTCCCGTGCGGGGGAACTTGCAGAAGATCATGATCGGCATCGTGGCCGTCATCGTGCTCGCCTTCATCTTCTTTTCCGGCGATTCGCTGGTGAAATTGGTGGACACCATCAAGCAGGGAACGCCGGCCTTCGTGGCCCTGGCCGTGGCCGCCCAGGTGGGGAAGTACCTGGCCCAGGGCCGCGGTTTCCAAGCCTGCTTCAACACGGTGAACGGCCATATCAGCTACGGCACGGGATTGTCGCTGGTGTTCGGCACGTTCTTCATGAACACGGTGGCGCCTTCCATGAATCTGGCCGGCACATCGTTGGTGATGGCCACGGCCACGAAGAACGGCATGCAAGCGGGCAAGGGCACCACGGCGGCGTTGCTGATGCAGCTGTCCATCGATACGGGGTTCGTCATCATCATGCTGGTCACTTTCGGCATTCTGTCGTTCACCGTGGGGTTGCAACCGGGATGGCTTGCCGTGGGCGCGGTGGCCATCGCGCTGGTGGGCGGCCTGGTGCTGATGATCACCGTGGGCGGCCTGAAGCCCAACCTGGTGCTGAAGGTGCTGTATCCCTTCGTGAAGTTGGCTGACAAGGTGTTGGCGAAGTTCAAGAAGGGGCCTGTGGATGACGCAGTCGACCGCACCATCCACAACTTCTCCAGCGCAGCGCACCTCATCACGAAAAACCCGCGCAAGACGGTGCAGTCGTTTCTGTGGACCACCTTGTCCAGCATTTGCGAGATGGGGTGCTTCGTACTGGTGGGCTTCGCCTTCGGTGTCCATCACCCAGAAGCGCTGATCTGCGGGTATGTGGTGGCTACGCTGTTTGCTATGATTTCCTTTGTGCCTCAGGGCGTCGGCGTGGTGGAAGCGGCCGTAACGGTGGCATTCGCGCTGTTCGGCGTAGATTCCGCGACGGGCCTGGCCGTGGTCATGGTGTACCGTGGCATTGTGTTCTGGCTGCCGTTTTTGGTGGGCGCGTTCGTCATCCAGCGGATGCGCGCATTCGTGCCCAAGGAAACCAAGGACCTGCAGAGCCAGGCCGCCGAGGTAAGCGCCAGCCTGCCGGCCCAGGAGCAAGAGGCCCGGCGGGTGGAAGCCGCCACAGCCGCCACCGCCCAAAGCCAAATGGCGAGCCAAACGGCGCGCGAGGCCGAGGCCGCGGCGCACGAGGCCGCCGCCCTGGCATCGCGGGCGCGCTCGGAGGCCGAGGCGGCCGACCGAGACGCCGCTGCGGCTCAAACGCCCAACGACAATGTGAAAGGATGACGACCCGTGACCGAGAACGAACTGACCGGCGTGGCTGCCGAGGTGGCCCGCAAGCGCGAGACCCAGGGCCTGAACCACACGCTGGGGGTGAAGTTCACGAAGATCGAGCCCGGTCTGGTGGAGGCTGTCATGCCCATCACCCCGGCCATTCTGCAGCCTTTCGGCTTCGTGCATGGGGGCGCCACCATCGCGCTTCTGGAATCGGTGGCCTCGGCCGGCGGCGAGTTCGCCTGCGATTTGGAGACCGAGCAGCCCTTCGGCGTGCATGTGGATATCCGTCACAAGAAGAGCGGCAAGGTGGGCAGCGTGCGCGGCGTGGCGAAGCTGACCGATCGCGTGCCCTCCACGAAGGCGGGCTACAAGCTGATGTGGGACGTGGCCGCCTACGATGACGCCGGCGACGTGATGAGCGACGGCGTCATCGTGGTGAAGGTGGTGCCGAAGGACTACCTCGCCAAAAAGGAAGCCGAGCGCGGCCGCTAAGTTTTTCCTTGCGCTGCGGCGCTTCTGTGGTATCATAGCGTTCGCTGTTCGTAAGAAGAGCACTTCGGGATGTGGCTCAGCTTGGTAGAGCGCTGCGTTCGGGACGCAGAGGCCGCAGGTTCAAATCCTGTCATCCCGACCATCGCATGCAAAGAGCCGCCTTCGGGCGGCTCTTGTCGTATGAAAGGGAGAAGTCATGCGCGTACTGGTGGTAAATGCGGGGTCGTCGTCGCTGAAGAGCCAGCTCATCGAGACTGACGGCAAGGTGTCGCTCATGAAGTGCCTGGCCGAGAAGGTGGGCACGCCTGAAGCGTACATGAACGTGTCCTTCGCGCCGGACTTCCGCAAGACCACCTACAACGTGGCCGACCTCACGGTGGCCCAGTGTCTGGCGAAGCTTTTGGAAGTGCTCGTGGACGACCCCGAGAGCCCCATCAGCGGCCTTCAGCAGATCGACGCCATTGGCAACCGCATCGTGGCCGGTGGGGAGTACTTCACCAAGTCCGTGGTCATCGACGAGCCGGCCCGCGAGAAGCTGACGGCTTGCGAGGAACTGGCCCCGCTGCACAACCCGCCGGCCGACGCCTGCATCGACATGATGCGCGAGCTCATGCCCGAAACCCCGCAGGTGGCCGTGTTCGACACCGCCTTCCACGCCACCATGCCGGCGAAAGCGTACATGTACCCGCTGCCGATGCGCTACTACGACGAGTACAAAATCCGCCGCTACGGCGCCCACGGCACGAGCCACCGCTACGCGGCCCAGCAGGCGGCCAACCTGCTCGGGCGGCCGCTGCGCGATCTGGGCCTCATCACGTGCCATTTGGGCAACGGCGGCTCCATCACGGCGGTGAACCACGGGAAGTCCATCGACACCTCCATGGGCTTCACGCCGCTCGAGGGCCTCATGATGGGCACGCGAAGCGGCAGCATCGATCCGGCCATCGTCACCTATCTTATGCGCCGCGAGCATAAGTCCTTCGACGAGATGGACGCTGTGCTGAACAAGCAGAGCGGCGTTCTGGGCGTGTCCGGCGTGTCGGCCGACATGCGCGACGTGCTCCGGGCGGCGGCTACCGGCAACGAGCTGGCGGAGCTGGCCATCGACATGTACGTGTACCGCATTCAGAAGGCCATTGGCGGCTACTACGCGGCCATGACCCGCACTGACGCCGTGGTGATGACCGCTGGCATCGGCGAGAACTCCGCTGAGTTGCGCGAGCGCATCTTCTCGGGGCTGGCGCACATGGGCATGATCTTAGATCACGAGCGCAACGATGTGACGGGCCAGATCGGCGTGAACCGCATCATCTCCATCGACGACAGCCCCATCAAAATCTGCGTCGTCACCACCGACGAGGAAATGCGCATCGCCCGCGAGACCGACAACCTCGTCAGCCAGCTGGGGTAAAAATTTTCCAAAATCTTCCGACAAAACGCCTTCCCCAATCGTGTTAGGGAAAAGGGAAGGAGAAGCCGTGGCCTCGCAAACCGACATGGAAACTGTGTACCGTCGCCATATTGGGACGGTGTATCGGCTGTGCTATTCCTTTTTGGGCAGCGCCGCCGAGGCCGAGGATGCCGCCCAGGCGGTGTTCCTCTCGCTGGTGGAGCGCCCTCGCACGTTCAATGATGCCGAGCACGAGAAAGCGTGGCTGATCACCTGCGTCCAGAACCGCTGCCGCGATGTGCTGCGCAGTGCCCGGGTGAGCCGCCGGGGCGAGATGCCCGACGAGCCGGGCGACGACTGGTCGCTGGCGGCGGCAAGTAGGCTTCTATCCCTCTTGACCGGTTGTGATCAAGATGGATGATTCGGTCCCTTCCCTCGCCGCCGTCCGGGCAAGATGGGCGATTTGGTACCTGGGGAAGGCGAATCCGCGACAGAACGGGGCGGTTTGGTACCTTTTCGCGGCAAGATCTGAGGTTTGGTACCCGCCCTCGGGCGAAACGCGGGGTTTGGTACCCGCGAAAGCCGAGTGGGCTTTTCGCGACCAGGCGTTTCTTCACGCTGTGGGAACCAAATCGCCGAAGTTGGCAGAAATCGGGGTACCAAACCTCGCGTTTCGCCAAAACCAAGCACGAAAACGCCGCCCGGGGTACAAAACCTCAATTTCTGCCAATGGTTCGGAAACGGCGGGATGCTGCCAAGAGGGCCGCAGCGCAAAAGCCGGCTAGAGTGCTTCGGAGCGCAGGGTTCGGAAATAGCCGCCGGGGGTGAAGATGCGCTTGTCTTCGGGGAAGTGCTTGGTGTTGCCTGTGACGAGGAGGGCGTCGGTGGAAAGGGCCAAGTCGTAGAAGGGCTGATCGTCGGCGTCGGTGCACGGCGGGACGAAGGTGAGGCCGGGTAGCCGTTCCTGGCGAATGCCGAAATGGCGTATCTTCGCGAGCACCATGGCGATGTCCTGCTCGTCGAATTTGAACTTCGGGCGGCGCAGTACTTCCTCGTACTCTTCCATGAGAGCCATCGAGTAGACAGGGACGAACTTCCTCTCGGCCATGCGTCGCAGAAGCGCGGCGGGATGCCCGTGATCCAGATGCGAGATCATGGCGGAAACCACCACATTGGTGTCGAGGATGACGTACTTCATCGAGCGGCCTCCTCGCGGCGCTCGGCGCGTACGGCGGCGATTTCCGCGTCGATGTCCTCAAGGGTGACGGTGCTTTCCGCGTTCCTTTGCCACATGCGCTCCAGCTCGTGCTGGGCTACCCACTGATCGTAGGAGTGTATGGCTTCGTTGATGGTGTCGAACATCGAGAGATCGATCATCATGCAGTCGATTTTGCCGTTGTTGGTAACGAATGCGCAGCCGTCCTCGCGCACAGTGGCGCAAACCGCTTTGGTTTTGGAAGCGAGCTCGGTGGAAGTGAAGACGTTCATGATGGTCCTCTCGTATAATAAGAATTATAGAGATAATTATAGTGAAAATAATCGTGGAAATCTATAGGATGACTTTCGCTCTCAAGAATCTTGCGGGATGGGGCGGTTCTCACTACACTTTTGTTCACCGATCGCAATATCAAGGCCATCTTGCTGGCGCCGGTGGTCTCCATGCCTCTCGATGCTCACGCGGTGTCTGGCTGCGGCCGGGGCGCCCTGCGCCGGTTGCGCGGCGCCCGGTGGAGTGGCGGGGGAATTCCGGGTCGGGGCGCTCGGCGGAGCCCCGCTTGGCGCCGACAGCGCGGCCGCCGATGTCGCCAACAGCGCTGCCGAGGCCGCTGCGGAAGCTGCTGAGGCCGCGCTCGAGGACCGGTGCCGCATTCTGGAGGAGCGCTTCGAACTCTCGCGTCGCGAGATAGAGATTATGGACCTGTTCGCCCAGAGCCGCTCCGCCAACTGGATCGCCGACGCCCTCGTCATTTCCAAGAACACGGTGCACTCGCATCTGCGGGCCATCTACACGAAGCTCGACGTGCACACGCGCCAAGAGCTGCTGGATACCCTGTGCGATCTTTTCATTGAAAAGTACCATTATTGGCACTAAAGCTTTTCAACTGGATGAACTTAATTTCCTACGAATGGGAGCGTTGCTTATGGCTGTCGCGCAGCGAGCCCTCCGATATTGCCTGGGAGGGCTCGAGCATATTCACGAGAAACGCAGGGGTGAAGTTCTGGAAGAGTTGGGTCATCTCCTCTGCCGAGCGGCTCATGCCGCCGCGAACCCAGTTGCGGGTCATGTACTGGGCCCCGGTATTGTAGAACTCTATTTCGAGAAGCTCCCAGTCGGTCAGATGACGCCCCGCATTTTTCTCAGCCTGATCGATGATATGGTGCTTCGAAGTTCTGCCGCCGTGCTCGCATACGGAGTTGTAGTTGGTGCTCTTGAAGGCGTTGACGAAGAACTCCTTGTTCTCAAGGAGCAGCTCGAACTTGCGTAGATGACCGTCGTAGCAGCTTTGATCGAGTCCCATGCGGTACAGCGACTGCTCCATAAGGTAGTCCCAATACCATACAGCGACATCGAAGATATCGTGGAAATAGTCGTAGAACGTGGCGCGCGAGAGGCCGGCAAGGTCGCAGAGATGCGAGACTTTAGCTCGGTCGAGAGACTCCTCCCTCATGAGCTGATTGAGGGCCTCGGTAAATCTCAGCCTTGTCTCAACCTGTTTCTCCATGGCTCCATTCCCCCCAACGTGCACGCTCAAGTCGCAATGAAGCGCCCGCGGTTCGCTTAGGACGCGTGGCTCCACCATATACCAAACAACCCGGTGTCTTTCCGTGCGACGGCCAAAACCCGCCTGACACTTTTCGCAGTTTGTCAGGTTCTCGGAAGGGCGGCTGACAGTTTGTCGAAAGTGTCGGTTGAGCGATTCGGGCCCAATTCGTATTCTCGTCGGCGTAGCGACGCGGCGCGAACGCCGCAGGCAATACTCACGGAGGAGGAATCATGAAAGACTCGACCAACCTTTCCCGGCGCAGCTTCTTGACCGGCGCGATGGCTTCGGGTGCCCTGGTGGCCGCCGGCGCACTTGCAGGTTGCGCTCCCCAGTCGCAGGGCGAAAAGAAACTCTCGGAAACCGGCGAGGCCGCCAAGGAGGGCTCTGCCGAATCCAAGCCGTCCGTATTCGACAAGCCGGCATCCGTGGCCGATCAGGTTTCCCGCACGGCTGATTACGACGTGGTGGTTGTCGGCGGCGGAAACTCCGGCGTGGTCGGCGCCTTGGAACTTGCCCAGCTGGGGGCCAAGACCCTGATCATCGAGCAGACGGGTGCCTGCACAATTTACGCGGGTGACATCGACGCCCTCGATAGCCAGATTCAGAAGGACCTCGGTATCGAAATCGACAAGGAGTGGGTTATCAAGGACCTTGTGCGTTACGGCCAGGGCAAAGTGGACGAGACCCTTATCCGGCAGTGGGCCTACAACGCCGGCGCCTTCATCGACTGGTACCAGGAGCAGATGCAGAAGAAGGGCCTCGACGTTATGGTCGACACCGTATGCAAGAAGTTCTCTCCCGAGGGTATTTGGAATTCCCCGGCCTCGGTGCACACGGCCTACCAGCCTCCGCTGAAGCCCACGGCCAACTCGATGGGCTCCGAGATTGCCATTCCCGCCATGCTGGAACTATACGCCGAGGCCGGCGGCGAGGTCGAGTACAACACGACGGCCGTGGAGCTGGTGCAGGATGAATCCGGCCGAGTGACCGGCGTTATCGCTCAGACCAAGGACGGCGAGTACGTCCAGTACAACACAGCGAAGGCCGTTATGCTGGCCACAGGCGGCTTCGGCGGCAACAAGGACATGATGGACGAGATGGGCGTTATCTCCCACAAGTTCTGCTCCAACCACATTGGTGCCGAGAATGCCCATGGCGATGGCATCCGCATGGCCGTTTGGGCCGGCGCCGATCGCGATTACGCCTGCGAGGGCAGCTGCAATATCTTCGATCGCGGGTGCATTACCGGCGACGACACCAACGGCGGTATCGGGTTGGACGGTCAGGGCGGCGACAACCCGAACCTGTGGTGGCCCGGCTCCCAGCCCTTCTTGCGCGTGAACGCTCTCGGCAAACGTTTCTGCAATGAGGACGGCCCCTACGACATCGTGTTCAACCAGGCCTGCATGCAGCCCGGCCACTTCTGGTGGCAGATCTTCGATGCCAGCAGCTGGGAAGACGTCGTCTCGTTCGGCACGACCATCTGCTCGCGTGTGGTGGCGGCCGAAGGGGCGAAAAACTGTCTGCTGCTCGGTCAGTACTACCCCTGCACCTCCGAGGAGGAGTGGCAGAGCGTATTCATCGACCCCAATGTGGAGAACGGCGTTCTGCTGAAGGCGGATACTATTGAGGAGCTCGTCGACCTGATGGGGCTGCCCAAGGAGGAGACGCTGGCGACCATCGAACGCTACAACGAGCTTGCCTCCAAGGGCGTCGATGAGGATTATCATAAGGCGCCGTTCCGCCTGACCGCGATCGACCAGGGCCCATTCTACGCTGCGAAGCTCGCTGGTTGGCTGCTATCGACCCTCAGCGGTGTGCGCGTCGACAACACCTACACGCCGTTGACGGCCGAGGGCGAGCGCATCGAGGGCCTGAAGTGCGTCGGCCTCGATCATGGCGGGTTCTTCAACGGTATGTACGCTCAGTACTATGGAGGTTTGAACATGAGCCACAACGTGGTGTCCTCGTGGCTGGCGGCCATGGACCTCATGGATGTGGAATATCCCGTGCCGGTGTTGAGCGCCGCAAATGCCTATAAGGGCAAGACGGCGTAACTGCTCGCCGGCTTATCTCTTTTGCGAAGAAGGCCCTGGCGCCCCTCCCCGCCAGGGCCTTCGATCTACTCATACCCCATGGCGGCCAGCTGGTCCTCGTTCAGGCCGAAATAGTGGCCCAGCTCGTGGATAACGGTCTTGCCGATCTCATCGACGATTTCCGCGCGGCTGGAAAAGCAGCGCTCGTGGGGGCCCTTGAATATGGTGACCACGTCGGGGATGTCGTCGTCGTAACCGCCCGTGGCGCGCTCCACCAGGGAAAGGCCGTCGAACAGCCCCAGCAAGTCGCTGGGCAATTCTCCATCGAAGGCCTCGGTGTCGTCGTCCCACTCATCGTAGCCCAGATGATAGGCGCTCGGTTCGTCTTCCCATACGATGGCCACGTTCTCCAGTGCCGCGATGAACTGGTCGGGCATGGCATCGAGCGCCTCGGCGATGGCGGTCTCGAATTCCTCGTCAGTCATGCGGTGCATGGCGGATCCCTTCGAAATGGCTTGTAAAGAGCGACTTTGTTACCTCAATAAGCAAAACCGGCCTTGCGCGAAACATCTGCCATGGCATTTTCCCAGGTCATGGATTTCGGCGCCAGCGGAAGGAGGGCGAATTGGTAACAAAAGCGCAATTTCCAAGCCATTTCAGGCGAAGTGGCTGCTCTGCGTGCGAAGACGGCTGGGCGCGCGACCAATCGTGCCGTGGTACCCCTGGCTTCGTTGAAGTATTTGTGCGAGTTCGGTCGCTTGGTCGGGGTTTGTGCTACCCTTGTCGGCACGCAAACGCCGCGCCTTTGGGGGACGCGGCACGCGCCGCCATAAGGCACACGAACGCGGCAAGGCGAGCCTTGCCCCATCAAACGGAGGAATGCATGAAGATTTTGGGCATGGGAGTTCCGGAGCTCCTCATCATCCTGGTTGTCATCCTGCTCATCTTCGGCCCGAAGAACCTGCCCAAACTCGGCAGCGCCCTGGGCAAGACGGTGAAGAACCTGCGCGACGGCATGGGTGCCGGCAGCAAGGACATCGAGGAGGCCGCCGACGACGAAGAGGTTGTGGAGGTCGTCGAAGAGGTGGAGGAAGAGCCCGTGAAGGCCGCCCCCAAGAAGACCGTGAAAAAGGTCGTGAAGAAGAAGGCCGAGTAACCGAGGCGCTTCTTCCCATAAACTGGTAAATTGTGGTGCGCTCGCGCGGTGGTGCGGGCGCACCACCAGTGTATAAAGAGAGAAAACGGACATATCATGGCAAATGAGAACTACGTACTGACCGAAGAGGGCAAGAAGAAGCTGGAAGAGGAGCTGCACTACCTGGAAACCGAGAAGCGCGCCGAGATCGGCGAGCGTATCAAGGTGGCCCGCGAGTTCGGCGACATCTCTGAGAACTCCGAGTACGACGACGCCAAGAATGAGCAGGGCATGATGGAGGCGCGCATTGCCGAGATCAGCCGCATTCTTTCGGAGGCCACGGTGGTGAACACTCCGAAGCGTTCCAGCAAGGTGAACATTGGCTCGGTGGTGACCGTGGACATGAACGGCCGCGAGCGTGTGTTCACTATCGTGGGCGGCGCCGAGTCCGATGCCGCCGAGGGCAAGATCTCCAACGAGCCGCCCGTGGGCCAGGCGCTGCTGGGCCGCAAGAAGGGCGACGAGGTGGTTACCACCGGCCCCACCGGTCGCGACATCAAGCTGACCATCCTGAAGATCGAGCATTAGTTTTCGAAGGCTGTTCGGGCCGAGCCGCAGGGCATACCTCCGTGCTCAGACAGTCCTCGCTCGGCGGAACAGTCCGCTGGACTGTTCCGTTCGCTGCGGAACTGCGCGCGGAGGCACACCCTGCGTCTCGGCCCTGCCTGTTTCTTTTCTGAACGACAAAACGAGGTAAGGGTTGCGAGGGAATTCCCATGGCTGAAGAAATCGCTGAGGTAATCGAAGACGATCCCATTGAGGTGCGCAAGGCGAAGCGCGAGGCGCTCATCGCCGCGGGCGTGGACCCCTACGGGCACTCCATCAAGCGCAGCCACACCGTGGGCGAGCTGAACGAGAAGTACGCGCACCTGGAGGACGGCGAGTCCACGGAAGACGAGGTGCTCATCGCCGGCCGCATCATGGCCAAGCGCGTGCAGGGCAAGATCGCCTTCCTGGAGCTGCGCGAGTCTGGTTGCGACATCCAGCTGTTCTGCCGCATCAACGCGCTTGGCGAGGAGGCCTTCGCGGCACTGTGCGATTTGGACGTGGGCGACTGGATCGCCGTTTCCGGCACCATGATGCGCACCAAGCGCGGCCAGCTGTCCGTGGCGGTTGATTCCTTCGAGCTTATGAGCAAGTCGCTGCGTCCTCTGCCCGAGAAGTTCCACGGGCTCACGGACAAGGAGACCCGCTACCGCCAGCGCTATGTGGACCTGGTCATGAATCCCGAGGTGCGCACCACCTTCGAGCGCCGCTTCAAGATCGTGTCGGCCATCCGCCGCTACATGGAGGACGCCGGCTTCTACGAGGTTGAGACGCCGTTTCTGCACGCCATCATCGGCGGCGCGAACGCGAAGCCCTTCATCACGCACTTCAACGCGCTCGATCGCGACTACTACCTGCGCATTGCCACCGAGCTGCCGCTGAAGCGCCTGCTCGTGGGCGGCTTCGAGAAAGTGTTCGAGATCGGCCGCCAGTTCCGCAACGAGGGTATGGACCCGTACCACAACCCCGAGTTCACCACCATGGAGGCTTATGCCGCCTTCAGCGACCTGGACGGCATGATGGACCTTACCGAGGGCTGCATCAAGGCCGCGGCCGAGGCGGCCTGCGGCGGCCTTCAGATCGAGTATCAGGGTACGCCGGTGGACCTGTCGGGCACGTGGCGCCGCGCCTCCATGATGGAGCTCGCGAGCGAACATGCCGGCGAGGAGGTGTCCTTCGAGCGCACCCGCGATGAGCTCGTGGCTATTCTAGAGAAGAACGGTGGCCACGCGGAAGCGGCTTGGGGCAAGGGCAAGCTCATCTCCGAGATCTTCGAGGCCGTGGCCGAGGAGAAGCTCATCCAGCCCACTTTCGTCATCGATCACCCCCTGGAGATCTCGCCGCTGGCCAAGAAGGATCCGGAGAACCCCGAGCTCACCCAGCGCTTCGAGCTGTTCATCCTGGGGCACGAGTACGCCAACGCCTTCACCGAGCTGAACGACCCGGTGGACCAGGCCGAGCGCTTCCGCGCCCAGGTGGCCGCCAAGGACATGGGCGACGACGAGGCCATGGGCTACGACGCCGACTACATCCGCGCGCTGGAATACGGCATGCCGCCGGCGGGCGGCGTGGGTATCGGCATCGACCGCTTGGTCATGCTGCTGGCCGACGCGCCGAGCATCCGCGATGTGCTGTTGTTCCCCCACATGAAGGACGAAGCTCCTGTGGCAGGGAAGGGTACCGAGGCGGCTGCCCCCGCCGCCGCTGCCACTCCTGTCGCGCCCGCCGCGTCCGTGGCTCCCATCGACTTCTCCAACGTGGTCATCGAGCCGCTTTTCGAGGACGAGGTGGACTTTGACACCTTCAGCAAATCGGACTTCCGCGCCGTGAAGGTGAAGGAGTGCGTCGCCGTGCCGAAGAGCAAGAAGCTGCTCCAGTTCACCCTGGACGACGGCACGGGCACCGACCGCGTTATCCTCTCGGGCATCCATGCCTACTACGAGCCCGAACAGCTGGTGGGCCGCACGCTCATCGCCATCACGAACCTGCCGCCACGCAAGATGATGGGCATCGACTCCTGCGGCATGATCATCAGCGCCGTGCACGAGGTGCCGGGCGACGACGGCGAGCCCGAGGAGCGTCTGAACCTGCTGATGGTGGACGATGCCATCCCCGCCGGCGCCAAGCTGTACTAGGCGAACAGTTACCAACTTACTTACGGATGGGCCCGTGCTGAGGAGCGCGGGCCCATCCGTTTCTAGAATAGGCATCGACGAAGGAGCCGAGGCGCTGCAGTGCGGCAGCCGCTCCGATGCGAGAGGAGGTGCGGCCATGGAAAGCGACGACAAGAGCGAGCGGGACGAAGAGCGCAAACGGCATCGTGAGCGTGTGGATCGCTTTCGCCGCCGTCTCAAGGTGTCGCGCGCTCCCGAGTTCAAGCGCCAGACGTTCTACGCCCTGGAGAACCTGCGCAAGGCGAACTGGCCGGCGAAGATCGTGGGCGGCGCCCTGTTCACGCTCATCTTGCTGAACGCCGTGGTGGTGTTTTTCTCCACTCAGCCGGGCCTCGATCCGGTGGCGGCCAGCGTTATCCAGGGCTTTTACCGCTTCTCGACGGTGTGCTTCTGCTTGGAATACCTCGCGCGCATCTGGATTGCCGACCTGGCCTACGGCAACTGCTCGCCGTCCCGGGCTCGGCTGCGTTATATCTTTTCGCCCTGGGGCATTATCGACCTGCTGTCGTTCGGGCCGAACCTGGTGGCGTGGTTCGTTCCCATTACCCCTCAGGTGCAGGATATCATCAGCGTGGTGCGTCTCGTGCGTCTTGTAAAGATATCCCGCTACATGCGTGGCCTGCGTACCATCGGGCGTGTGATCGCCAAGCACTATCATGAGATCGTGGCGGCGTTTCTGGTCATCGCCATGCTGGTGGTGGTGTCCAGCGTGGTCATGTACGAGATCGAGCACCCGGCCCAGCCCGACAAGTTCAACAATCTGCTGTCGGGCGTGTACTGGGCCGTGACCACCGTCACCGGTACCGGTTACGGCGATTTGGTGCCCATCACGCCGGCCGGGCGCATCGTGGGCTCGGTCATCATGTTTTTGTCGGTGGCGCTTGTGGCCATTCCGGGCGGCATTTTCTCGGCCGGCTTCGTAGCCGAGTTCCAGAACGCGAACCTGCGCAAGATCGAGCGCGACGTGCGTCGCGAGGATGCACGTCAGGACGGCCGCGACGAGCGGGAACGGACGGCGCAAAAGGGCGGCAGCGACTCGGATGGCAGTGCGCCCGCGCAGAAGGGCGGCACCGCCTCGGCCGACGAGGTGCCCGCGCAGGATTCTTCCCCGAATGTGCAACAAAAATGACGATCGAGCGAGTTCCGGAGTCACGAAAACTCGCTCGATCGTCATTTTCTCTGCATTCGGGAGCGAAAACGGCGGCTTGAACTCGCCCAATCGTGCTTTTCTCTGCAGGGATCCTCCGAAAGCGTGCGCCGGGTGCATTTCGACGCGTTTCGCCCCTCACAACGTGCCCACAAATGGAGGATTCCCGAGACCCAGGTTTAGCAATTCGGCCGGGTGAGTGCTAAACTGCTCGGGAACTATATTCCGTGCCCGGCGCACCCGAGATCGCGAGAGAGTATCTGCAGGCGGGCACCAACGAAGGAACGAGGAAGCCATGTCATTCGAGAAATTCACGGACAAGGCCCGCAAGGTGCTTGTCCTGGCTCAGGATGAGGCGCGCGCGCTCCACCAGCCCTACGTGGGCACCGAGCACATTCTGCTCGGCCTCATTCAGGAGAAGGACGGCTTGGCCGCCCAGGCGCTCGACCGTCTGAACGTCACCTACGACGGCGTGGTGCAGGCCATCCGCCAGGTGGTCACCATCGACGAGGACGCCGACGTGTCCGGCCACCTGTCGTTCACGCCGCGCGTGAAACGCGTGCTGGAGAACTCCCTGCGCGAGGCCATGCAGATGGGCCAGTCCTACATCTCCACCGAGCATTTGCTGCTGGGCATTGCCCGCGAGGGCGAGGGCACCGGCCTGGAGGTGCTGGGGCGTTTGGGCGTGACCGGCGACGACGTGCGCGGTGCCCTGAACGATTTGGTGGGCCAGTCGCCCGTGTACGCGGGCCGCAGCGGCTTCGACGGCCCGGCGTCGTCGGACTCCATGCTCACCGAGTTCGGCACCGACCTGACCAAGAAGGCCCGCGAGGGCAAGCTGGACCCGGTCATTGGCCGCGCGGCGGAAATCGAGCGCGTCATGCAGATCCTGTCGCGCCGCCAGAAGAACAACCCGCTCATCCTGGGTGAGCCCGGGGTGGGCAAGACGGCCATCGCCGAGGGCCTGGCCCAGCTCATCGTGAGCAACCAGGTGCCCGACATCCTGCGCGGCAAGCGCCTCGTCACGCTGGACGTGTCGGCGCTCGTGGCCGGCTCGAAGTACCGCGGTGAGTTCGAGGAGCGCCTGAAGAAGGTCATCAAGGAGGTCATGGACGCCGGCGACGTGCTGCTGTTCATCGACGAGATCCATACCATCATCGGCGCCGGCTCGGCCGAGGGCTCCATCGACGCGGCCGCCATCCTGAAGCCGCCGCTGTCGCGCGGCGAGATCCAGATTATCGGCGCCACCACGCTCGAGGAGTATCGCAAGCACCTGGAGAAGGACTCGGCTCTGGAGCGTCGCTTCCAGCCCATCACGGTGAGCGAGCCCAACGAGGAGCAGGCCGTGCGCATCATGGAGGGCCTGCGCGACAAGTACGAGGCGCACCACGGCGTGCACTTCACCGACGAGGCCCTGACCGCCGCCGTGCAGCTGGCGAACCGCTACATCCAGGATCGCTACCTGCCCGACAAGGCCATCGACGTGATGGACGAGGCCGGCGCCCGCATGCGCATCCGCAACATGACGCTGCCCAAGGAGCTGCGCGATCTGGACGACAAGCTGCGCAAGATTCGCTCCGAGAAGGACAAGGCCATCGGCGACCAGAACTTCGAGCGCGCCGCCGAGCTGCGCGACGAGGAAGAGGCCGTGAAGAAGGAGCGCGAGGAAGCCGAGAAGCAGTGGGAGGAGGACACCTCCAAGACCGTGCAGCAGGTGACCGTGGAGGACATCGCCGATGTGGTGTCCATGTCCACCGGCGTGCCCGTGAGTAACCTCACCGAGGCCGAGACCGAGAAGCTGCTGCGCATGGAGGGCGTGCTGCACGAGCGCGTCATCGGCCAGGACGAGGCTGTGACCGCGCTTTCGAAGGCCATCCGCCGCTCCCGTTCGGGCCTGAAGGATCCGAAGCGTCCCGCCGGTTCGTTCATTTTCCTGGGCCCCTCGGGCGTGGGCAAGACCGAGCTCGCAAAATCGCTCGCCGAGTTCCTCTTCAACTCCGAGGACGCGCTGTTGTCCTTCGACATGTCCGAGTACATGGAGAAGCACACGGTGTCGCGCCTGGTGGGATCGCCTCCGGGCTACGTGGGCTTCGACGAGGGCGGCCAGCTCACCAAGGCCGTGCGCCAGCGCCCCTACTCGGTGGTGCTCTTCGATGAGATCGAGAAGGCGCACCCCGATGTGTTCAACATTCTCCTCCAGATTCTGGAGGAGGGGCGTCTTACCGACGCCCAGGGTCGCACCGTAGACTTCCGCAACACCGTCATCATCATGACGTCGAACGTGGGCGCGCGCGACATCACGACCACCACCACGCTCGGTTTCTCCAACTCGGGCCAGAACGGGCTTTCCGATAAGGAGATCAAGAGCCGCGTCATGCACGAGCTGAAGAACGCGTTCCGCCCCGAGTTCCTGAACCGCATCGATGAGATCATCGTGTTCAAGAGCCTCACCGAGGACGAGATTGTGCAGATTGTGGACCTCATGGTGGCCGAGCTGCGCGAGCGCATGATCGCCCAGAACATGACCATCAACCTGGACGAGGCGGCGAAGAAGCTCGTGGCCAAGGAGGGCACCGATACCGCCTTCGGCGCGCGTCCTTTGCGCCGCGCCATCCAGCGCCTTTTGGAGGACCCGCTGTCCGAGCAGATCCTGGAGGGCCGCTGGACTTCCGGCTCGGTGGTGGACGTCACCGTTTCCGAGGACGGCGAGGAGCTGGTGTTTTCCGAGGGCACGGGCAGCATTCCCGCGCCCCGCAAGCGCGACTCCATCGCGCGCGACGCCGAGCTGCTGCTCACGAACTATGATCTGGGCCGTGCTGGTCTCGGCAGCGGTTCGGGGGTGGGCGCCCCCGCTGGCTCCATCGCTGGCGGCGAGTAAGCGTCGAGGCTGGGACACCTTACCGGGTAACGCGCCCGGTTTTCCTGCCGGTTGCAACGGGGAGGCTCTGCGGGGCCTCCTTTTTTTGTGGGGGCTAGGGCCTGGACACCATACTGGGCAGGGCGCCCCGGCCCCTGTCGCGCGAGGCGCTTCCGCTCTGCCGTCGGGCGATGGGGATGCGATGGCGGGGGCGCGCGGCCGTATAATGGGTGGTCACGTTACGGAAAGAGAGAGTTCCCATGCAAAGTGTCGCCCAGCTGTTCGCCCCGCGCTCGATTCCCTTCTCAGTGGAGATGTTTCCGCCGAAAGGCTCGCTGACCCTTGAGGACGCCCGCCAGGTGGTGGGCGGCATGGCGCTGGCCCGACCCGACTTCATCTCGGTCACCTGCTCGGCCGGCGGCAGCGGCAACGGCGGCCACACCGTGGATGTGGCCGCGCTCATCCAGAACGAGGCGAACATCCCCGCGGTGGCGCATCTCACCTGCGTGAACTCCACGCGCGCGACGGTGGAGGCGGCTATTGCGGTCATGAAGGAAGCCGGCATTACCACGGTGCTCGCCCTGCGCGGCGACAAGGTGCCGGGTGCCGAGGCGGGCGATTTCAGCCACGGCGCCGACCTTATCCCGCTTCTGAAGGACGCCGGTTTCTGCGTGGGCGCGGCGGCCTACCCCGAGGGGCACATCGACTGCCTCGATCTGGACGAGGACGTGCGCTACCTGCGCGCGAAGCAGGACGCCGGCGCCGACTTCTTCGTTACCCAGCTGTTCTTCGACAACGCCGACTTCTACCGTTTCCGCGAGCGTGCCCTATCTGCCGGCGTCACGCGGCCCATCACCTGCGGCGTCATGCCGTTTCTGGGGAAGTCGCAGATCCAGCGCATGGTGTTTCTCTGCGGCAGCTCGTTGCCCTCGCCCATCGTGAAGTTGCTGGCCAAGTACGAGGACGACCCGGCTGCCCTGCGCCAGGCGGGCGTGGAATATGCCTGCCGCCAGCTGGTGGACTTGGCTCGCAACCAGGTGGACGGCGTGCACGTGTATTCCATGAACCACCCCGACATCGCCCAGGCCGCCGCCCGGGCCCTGGCCGACGCGGGCTTCCGCGGCTAGGTGGGGAAGGCGATGATGGGGGAGGGCGGCGAGCGATTCGGTTGCGACGCGTGCTTGCGCGTGGAAGGGGCTGCAGAGGCCGGTTTGCGGCCGGCTCGGTCCGTGGGCGCCGAAGAGTTCGCGGCCTCGGCCGGCCCTCTGGCCGGCGAGGGGCGCCCCTGCGCGCTGACGGCTTCGGTGAAGCGCCGTGAGGCCTGGGCGTTTCTGGGGCATCGCGGCCAGGCTGTGGACGACGAGCTGGCTGCGCGCTTGGAAGAGGCCGCCGCCCTGTGCGAGCGCGAGCTTGCGCCTCGCGGTATGTTCCACATCTTTCCTGTGACCGCCACTGATGCGGGCGTTGCGGTGGAGGGCACGGGCCTGGTACTTCCCGGTGAGTCTATCGCGCGGCACCTGCGCGGCTGCGATAAGGTGGCGCTTCTGGCCGTCACCCTGGGGCCGGCCAGCGAGATGGTGCTGCGCCGCGAGGCCGCCATCAGCGCCACGGGCGGCATGCTCGTCGACGCCTGCGCCTCGTCGCTCGTGGAGCAGGCGGCCGGCGTGCTGAACGAGGCTGTGGACGCGGCCGCCGCCCGGTGCGGGCGCGAGGCCACCTGGCGGTTCAGCCCCGGCTACGGCGACTTGCCCCTCACCGTGCAGGGGCCCTTTCTGGAGGCGCTGGACGCCGGCCGCGCGCTGGGGATCACGCTCACGGCGGCGAACATGCTCGTGCCCTCGAAGAGCATCACGGCCATTGTCGGATTCCGCAACCCCGCTCTGCGGGAAAAGTGAAAGGGAGAATGCCATGGGATGCAAGCGCGATGTGCGCATAGCCAACGATCACCTGCGGCGAGTGCTCGCCCGCGAGGACTTCCTGCTCTTCGACGGCGGCATGGGCACGCTCGTGCAGGAGGCGGGCCTCGCGTCGGTTCACGAGAACCCCGACCTGCTGAACCTGACGCACCCCGATGAGGTCGCGGCCATCCAACGCCGCTACGTGGAGGCCGGCGCCCAGTGCATCACCACCAACACCTTCGGCTCAAACCGCCTGAAGCTGGAAGGGGCCGGTGCCGCGGTGACCGAGGTGTACTCTGCCGCCGCCCGGTTGGCGCGCGCGGCCGGGGCGCCGCTCGTGGCCGGCGACATCGGGCCCACCGGCGCCCTGCTCGCGCCCTTGGGATCGCTTTCCTTCGACGAGGCCTACGACATCTTCGCCGAGCAGGCCCGCGCGGCCGAGGCGGCCGGGTGCGACCTCATCGTGGTGGAGACCATGACCGACCTTCTGGAGGCGAAGGCTGCGGTGCTGGCCGCCGTGGAGCAGACCGCGCTGCCGGTGTTTGCCACCATGAGCTTCGGCGAGGACGGCCGCACCTTCCTCGGCACCACCCCGACCATCGCCGCGTCCACGCTGTCGGCGCTGGGCGCTGCGGCCGTGGGCCTCAACTGTTCACTCGGCCCCGACGAGCTGGCGCCCCTGGCCGCTGAGGCCGCGCCCTTCGCGCGGGGGCTGCTCATGGCGCAGCCCAATGCGGGGTTGCCGCGGGTGGAAGGCGGCCGCACCGTGTTCGATGTGGGGCCCGACGAGTTCGCCCGGGCCATGGAGCCTATTCTGGATGCGGGTGCCACCGTGGTGGGCGGCTGCTGCGGCACCACGCCGGCGCACATCGCCGCCCTCGCCCGGCTGCTGCGCGATCGGCGATGCGGCGCGCCCACCTACGCGCCGGCCTTCACAGTGACGGGCGCCCAGGCTATGACGAACCTGCCGGCCGGCGAGGCGCAGGTGGCCGTCATCGGCGAGCGCATCAACCCCACGGGGAAGAAGAAGCTCAAGGCCGCCATTCAGGCCGGCGACTTCGACTACCTGGTGGGCGAGGCCGTGGCCCAGGTGCGGGCCGGTGCCGACATCCTGGACGTGAACGTGGGCGTGCCCGGCATCGACGAGCCGGCCGTGCTGCTGCGCGCCGTGGAAACGCTGCAGGCCACTTGTCCCGCGCCCCTGCAGCTGGATTCCGCCGACCCCGCCGCCGTCGAGGCGGCCGCGCGCCGCTATGCGGGACGCCCCATGGTGAACTCCGTGAACGGGAAGGCGGCGAACCTGGCGGCGGTGCTGCCCGTGGTGGCGCGCTACGGCTGCACGGTGGTGGGCCTCACCCTGGACGAGGACGGCATCCCGCCCACGGCCGAGGGGCGCCTCGCCATCGCGCGGCGCATCGTGGACGCCGCCGAGGCGCACGGCATTCCCCGCGAGGATGTGGCCATCGACTGCTTGGTCATGGCCGCCGCCACGAACCAGGCCGAGGTGCGCGAGATTCTGCGGGCGGTGACGCTGTGCAAGCAGGAGCTGGGCGTGCGCACCGTGCTCGGCGTGTCGAACGTGAGCTTCGGACTGCCCGCGCGCCCGCTTGTGAACTCGGTGTTTTTGGCAGCTGCCTTCGGGGCCGGGCTCGACATGCCTATTTTGAACCCGCTTTCGGCCCGCTACGCCGACACGGTGGCCACTTTCCGCGTGCTGAACGGCCAGGACGCAGGGGCCATGGAGTTTCTGGAAGGCTACGCCGCCGCGACCGACCCCTACGACGGTCCGGCCGCCACTGGTGCCCCCAGCTCCCCTGGTGCTGCGGCTGCGCCCGCTTCCGCTGCCGCCGCCGAGGAGTGCCCCGTGGCCGTGACCGAGGCCTTCGCCGACGATGCCGAGGCCGTGCGCGCCATGGTGTCGCTCGTGCTGCAGGGACGCCACGCCCCCATGGCCGCCGCCACGGCCGACCTGCTTGAGCGCCACGACGGCATCGCTATCATCAACGACGTGTTCGTGCCGGTGCTCGACGAGGTGGGCCGCCGCTACGACAGGGGCGCCTTCTTCCTGCCCCAGCTCATGGCTTCCGCCGAGGCCGTGAAGGCCGGCTTCGACGTCATCCGCGCCCAAACCGCCGACGCCGCGCCCGGTGCTGCCGCCTCCGCGGTCGACAGCGAGCGTGCCATCATCGTGGCCACGGTGGAGGGCGACATCCACGACATCGGCAAGAACATCGTGAAGATGCTGCTGGAGAACTACGGCTTCCCCGTCATCGACCTCGGCCGCGACGTGGCTCCCGAGGCAGTGCTCGCCGCCGTGCGCGACACCGGCGCGCGCCTCGTGGGGCTCTCGGCGCTCATGACCACCACGGTGGGCGCCATGGAGCGCACCATCGCGCTCGTGCACGAGGCGTGCCCCGAGGTGGCGCTTATGGTGGGCGGCGCGGTGGTCACCGAGGACTTCGCCCGTTCCATCGGCGCCGACTTCTACGCCAAGGATGCCGCCGAGTCGGCGCGCATCGCCACGGCGTTCTTCGGCTGATGGCGGCGTGTCTTCGCGCGTCTTTGCACTATACTAGGAACGACACTGAAAACACCGCGCCCCAAGGGGGATGCCATGACCCAGATTATCGACCCGATCTTCGAGCCTTCGGTTCTGCAAGAGCCCACGCTGCTCGGAGAAGATTTCAATTTTGACGCCCTAGCCTGCCCGCTTCTGCAACTGCAGGGCAAAGTGGACAAGAACCCGCAGACCGCGGCCATCATTCTAGCCGGCGGCACGGGCGAACGCTTCGGCAAGGAGGGCGGCAAGCAGCTGGTGGAAATCGCCGGCAAACCCATTCTCACCTGGTCAGCCGAGGCCTTCGACGCCGTGGGCGATGTGGGTCTTATCGTCATCGTGTGCCCTGAAGACCGCATGCGCGAGTACCTGTCGCGGGCCATCGATCCGTTCCCCTTTGTCACGCCGGTGGTGCTGGCGCCCTCGGGTTCCATCCGCCAGGAATCGGCGTTTGCGGGACTGGAGATGGTGGGCGACGAGTACGAGTACGTGGTGCTGCACGACGGCGCCCGGCCGCTCGTGTCGCCTGAGTTGATCGAGCACACCATCAACACCGTGAAGGGCAACTTCGACGCCGACGGTGCCGTGGTGGCTCACCCGGCGGTGGACACGCTGAAGGTGGTGGAGGACGGCGTTATCGTGGGCACGCCCGATCGCAGCGTGTTCTGGAATGCCCAGACGCCCCAGGTGTTCCGCACCGGCATCTACCGCCGCGCCCACGCGAGCGCCCTTTCCGACGGCTTCGTAGGCACCGACGACTCGTCGCTTATCGAGCGGCTCGGTGGCCGCGTGCTCGTGGTGGAAGGCAAGCGCGACAACATCAAGCTCACGGTGCCCGAGGACTACGTGCTTCTGGCCAGTGCCGTGCGCACCATGCTTCTGAACTCCGAACATCGATAGCGCGCCGTTCGCGGCATTCTTCTGGGTTCGGGGCACCGGTGGCGCGCCGTTTGCCCCAGCGGGGCGAGTGGGTTCGGTCGGCGAGAGAGGCTTTTTCTGCGGCAAATCGGGAGTTATGAGCGTCTGCAGAGGGGCCCTTCCACATCGCTCAAAAATCGCAAGCTTGTGACCTGGTGTTTTGTAAAACGACAATTTCGGAATGCGCGCAGATGCCTCTTCTTGACGCTCATAACTCCCGATTTGCTGCAAAATCAACCCCTTTCGACGACCGAAAGGGAGAGGGCGAAAGGAGCCTACATGAACGACCTGCGCAACCTGCGCACGGGCCTGGGGATGGATGTGCATGCCTTCGCTGAAGGCCGCAAGCTCATCTTGGGCGGGGTTGACATCCCGCACCATCAGGGCCTTTTGGGCCACTCCGACGCCGACGTGCTCGCCCACGCCATCTCCGACGCGCTTCTGGGGGCGGTGCGCGGGGGCGACATCGGCAAGCTGTTCCCCGATACCGACCCGGCTTACAAAGATGCCGACTCGCTGAAACTGCTGGCCGAGGTGGCCGCCTTTGTGCGCGAACAGGGTTTCGAAATCATCGATGTGGACAGCGTCATCGCCGCCCAGGCGCCGAAGCTGTCGCCCTATCGCGACGCCATGCGCGAGAACCTGGCGGCTGCCATGGGCCTTCCCGTGGAGAACGTCGGCGTGAAGGCCACCACCACCGAGCATTTGGGCTTCGAGGGCCGTGAGGAGGGCATCACCGCCTGGGCCACCTGCCTCGTGTATCGCTCCGCTTAGTTTTCCGGATGTGATTGCAGAAGGTCGATCAGGGCCTGGCGGGAGGACACCTCGCATTTTTCATAAATGTGGCGGATGTGGGTCTTCACGGTGCTCTTGGAAAGCACCAGTTCCTGTTCGATGTAGGGAACGTCGCGGCCTTTCGAGATGAGCCCCAGGATCTCCCGCTCGCGGGGCGAAAGGCGGTGGGCCTGGGCGAACGCATCCAAATGGGCCTCGGCGAGGTCCTCATGCTGAAGGAGGGCGGCTGTTGGCGCATCCTCGGTTCCTTCGCCGATGTTTTCGACATCGTCTTCGGCAGCGCTCGGACGACAAGTCGCCCCGCGTCGCACGATTTCGTAGACATGGGGCATGGGCCCCAGCAGCAGCGCCACCAGAACCAGTACGCCCGCGCCGCCGAAGATGGTGCGGTTGGTGAAGTCGAACAGGTCGAGGGCCGGATTCAAGTATAACGTCATGACGAGCACGTCGGCCACGGTCATGGCCAGCGCGCACAGGCACGCGAGCCGGGCGAGGGGAATAAGCCACGCGCGCGGTGGGCAGTCCTGGTAGTAGCGCAGCAGCGCCATGATGATGAAGACGAGGATGATGACGCGTCCGGCCTCGGCGACGCTGATGGGTGCTCCGCCGGGAAGGTGGTAGGGGAAGGTCACGAACCCCACCGCCACGGCGAAGAACCCCACGGAGCACACCAGCGGGAGGCGCAGGTGCCCGCGCTCTTCAAGCAGAAGGGCGGCACCGGAGAACAGGGCGATGAGCAGTGCGGCGATGAGGGCCGGCTCGGTGAGGTTGCCGAGGGCCGCCGCAGCAGGGTCGCCGGTCAGCGGCGCGAACAGGGGGCTCGCCTCCGAGAAGAGCGACACAGGGAACAGGCTGAGCAGCAAGTCGGCCACGAACACCGAGATGATGATGGAGAGCGAGAGCACTCGGGGGAGGGGTGCGGATGCCGGAGCGAAGCACTCGGCCTGCGCTGTGTTGTCGGCATCCCCGGAATGGTGGTCGGCGTCGTCGTCGCAAGGAAGGTCACTCGCGCCTGCCCGCGGTTCGCCGAGCTGCGCCGCCAGGCCCAGGCCCATGGCGACGGGCGCTACCAGGCAGGCTCCGAGCAGCAGGATGCCGCGCGGCATGAGGCTGAGGGCGACAAAGGCGATGCTGGCGCCAAGCAACGCGCGAACGACCTGAAGGAGCGCGTCGCGCGGCGCCTTGTCGGAAAAGGCGAGCCACCAGAGGTACCCGGCTGCGGCCAAGGAGGCGCCGAGCAGCGCGTCGCCCAGAATCATAGGTACTGCTGCCTCGTCGAAGAGCATTCCCGTCCGCAGCAAGATGGCGGCGCTCGTCGTGCAGGCCAGCAAGAACGGCGGCGCGACGGTGTTCGGGGCGTGGCTACCACTCGTAAGGACCGGCGTGCCGAATGCGCCCCCATTGCTCCGCGCCGCCGCCAGGCATCCCGCGAAGCCCGCGAGCAGTCCCGCGTCGCAAGACAATGTCAGCGGAATTTGGCAGGCGGTGCCCACCGCCAATGAGGGGTACAGCGCACCCGACAGCAGCGTGCTCAGCGCCAGCCAGAAATAGCAGCCAAGACCGATGCCCGCAGACAGCGGCTTTGCGGACTTGAATGTCACGGTCCCTCCTTTCTTCGTAGATTATAAAGGCTCACCCTGCCTTGTTCCTATCGTACTAATGGGTCGATGCTGGAAAAATTTCTCCATTTACGTCCATCGGGTCGATGCGCTGAACTGGGCATCCGCCCTAAAGTGCCCTCATCCCCGCCAGATGCGCCTCAAAGCCCCATGCCGAGGTGACGAAAAGTTTTGGTAAGCACGCAGGCTTTCAGAGGTGCCAGGCGAAGCAGGAAGACGGAACGGAAACGTGCCGAAGGAGAGAAAGGGAGGCTCGGCTATGAGCACGATGGAAGAGACGAACACAGTAGCAGCGGTGAGCCGCCGCGGGTTCTTGGGCGGCATGGGCGCGGCGGCCTTGGGCGCCAGCGCGCTCGGCCTCGGGCTTCTGGGCGGATGCGCGCCACAGCCCAAGGCGGCTGAGGCCGGCGGTGATGCATCGTCCCCGGCGCTGTCGCAGACGGGAAGCGCCGCATCGCCCTACGCGCAGATCAATCCCCAGGATTGGAGCTTCACGACCAACAGCATCGAGGACTTCGCCAGCACCACCATGTTCTCCGAGCTGAAGATCGGCTCGTTGACGCTGAAGAATCGCCTCATCAAGTCGGCGGCCAGCTCCATGGTGCCCAACGAGGAGCAGAAGGCCGTGGCCTATCACGGCCGCATCGCCGCCGGCGGCATGGGCGCTGTGCTTGTCGAGGGCAGCTACATCATGCTGGAGCGGCTGGACAAGCGCGTGAACGTGGCCGACAACGACATGCGCATGACCATCGAAGAGAGCCCGCTCAAGGCCATCTGCGACGAGGTGCACAGCCATGACGTGCCCTGTCTCATCCAGATGAAGACGGCGACCCCCGGCATCGTATATTTGTGGGAGAACATGGGCGAGGAGGGCGAGACCCACAAGGCCAGCCTGCTGTCGGCCGCCGACATCCAGATGTATATCGAGGACACCATCGACGGCGCCGCCCGCCTGCAGGCCCTCGGCTTCGACGGCATCGACCTGAACGCCGCCGGCGACAACCTGCCTGCACGGTTCTTCTCGCGCTTCGGCAACGACCGCGCCGCCGACGACCCCTATGGTCCGGCCACCATTGAGAGCCGCACCCGCATCGCCTGCGAGGTCGTTCGCGGCATCAAGGAGCGCTGCGGCGCGGACTTCGTGGTGCAGGTGCTCGTCAACGGCGCCGAGGAGAACGACGGCGCTCTCGGCGACAACGCGCTGGTGAACACCCCCGAGGAGACCGCGGCCATCTGCCAGGCGCTCGAAGCCGCCGGTGCCGACGCCCTGGAGCTGCGCCTGGGCACTTTCGCCTTCCACGAGGCCCAGTTCGTCAACGACGGTGCCTTCGCCGGTTACGGTTACGACGGCGCCACCAGCTTCGGTACCTTCTACGACTTCGACAGCCACTTCAGCGGGCTGCTCGACGGATCCCATTCCGGCTGCGGCCTCATCATGGGCGCCTGCCGCTACGTGAAGCAGCACGTGGGCATCCCCGTGGGCGGCGTGGTGTTCATGGATCCGGCGCTCGCCCCCGACTACTTCGAGAACGCCCTGAACGAGGGGTGGCTCGACATGATCTATATGCACCGCCCCGTGGCCAACTGCGATGCGGAGTACGCCAACAAGCTGCGCGAGGGTCGTATCGACGAGATTCGCCCCTGCTGCCGCTGCCTGAACTGCCTGGGCGGTCTGTGCCGCGTGAACCCCTGCAACAACTCGGTGTTCACCGACGCCATGCCCGAGGGCTACGAGGTGCGTCCGGCCGACGGCGACAAGAGCGTCATGGTCATCGGCGGCGGCCCTGCCGGTATGGAGGCGGCGCGCGTGGCCGCCGAGCGCGGGTACGCCGTCACGCTGTACGAGAAGAACGGCCTGGGAGGCCTTCTGGACTTCGCCGAAATGGTGAAGGGCAAGCACGAGAGCCTGGGCCGTTTGCGCACCTATCTCTCCCATATGCTGGAGGTGGAAGGCGTCACCGTCGTTACCGGTCAGGAAGTGGACGCCGCCTTCGTGCGCGAGCAGAGCCCCGATGTGGTCATCGTCGCTACCGGCGGCGTGCGTCCGGAGCTGGCGGCCTCGGGCACCGCGACCACGTCGGTCATCTCCGTGATCGACTTCCTTTCCAGCGAGATCGGCGAGCGCGTGGCAGTGCTCGGGTTCAACGCCCAGGCCACTGATACGGCCCACTACCTCATCGCCCAGGGCAAGAAGGTGACGGTGATCGCGCCGGAGCCTGTCGAGGCCTTCGGCACCGGCCAGGCCATGATGCTGAACGCCTTCGTGAAGCCTGCCTTCTTCGCCGCCGGTGGTCGTCTTATGCCCGAGTGCACGTTGAAGAGTGTGGGCAACGGCGAGATCGTCGTCACGAACAGCTTCGGCATGGATGTCACGCTTGTCTGCGACTGCGTGGTGGATGCCTCCACCATGAGCCCCAACACGGCCCTGGCCGACGAGCTGTCCGGCGAGTTCGACGTGCACGTGATCGGCGACGCCGCCGAGCCGCTGAGCATCCAGAACGCCATCACCACGGGCAACCTCACCGCCCGCAACTGCTAGGACGCGCGGCGCATCCCATCCTCACCCTCCCAAGCAGAAGGCCGACTCGCGTCGGCCTTCTTCCTTTTCGTGGGCTACCGATATGTTATGCTATCACTAAAGTGATAGTAACAATGGCAGAGGGGTATCTGTGCTTGATGCAGGGGAATTCTTTGGGCGCGGGCATCTTGCCCTCTTCCATGGGTCGCGGGAGGTAGTGGCGCGGCCCGCGTTCGGGCGAGGCAACGTGCACAACGACTACGGTCGCGGCTTTTACTGCACCGAGTCGCCACAGCTCGCAAGCGAGTGGGCTTGCCCGACCTTGGAGGACGGCTACGTGAACGAGTACCTTCTGCAAACGCAGGGGTTGGCGCTGATCGATCTTTCCAGCACCGAGTACTCCGTTCTGAACTGGATTGCCGTGCTGCTTGGGCATCGCGCCTTCGAGCTGCGCCCCGGGGCTATGGCGGAGGCGCGGCAATTCATGGTGGAAACCTATGGAGTCAATCTGGAAGGAGCCGACCTGGTGCATGGCTATCGGGCCGACGATTCGTACTTCGCTTTCGCCCGAGCCTTCCTTGACAATCGCATCGGCGTCCGAGGTTTGGAAAAGGCGTTGTTCAAGGGCGGTCTCGGCTACCAGATCGTCTTGCGATCGCAAAAGGCGTTCGGGCACATCGCCTTCCAGCAAAGCACTCTGGCCGAAGGGCAGGTGTGGAATCCGCTCCGCGTTGTTCGCGACAGTCGAGCCCGGGCGGCGTGGGAAGCTCTGGAAGTGGAGTCCTTGTACGACCGGGACGACGTGCGTGTGATCGACTTGATGAGAGGTGCCTCATGGGGCGCGTAGAATACGCCGTGATCTCGCTGCGCGACGACACCTATCTGGAAGACATTCAGGAGACGCTGGGTGCCTTTTTCGACATAGGCGTGAACCAGTGGGGCGTTGGGGGAGAGGCCCTGGCCGAGGCCTTCCTCGCATCGGGCATTGCCCGTGAGTTCGAACGGCGCAACCCGGTTTTCGTGGCCGGCAAGTCGGCGCTCGATCTGCTGCAGATAGCTGCGCCGTTTGTGGCGGCTACCGACGAGCCTCCCCAGGAAGCACGCGTGAGTCCGAGTGAGGAATACTGGCTGGGCTGGATCCTCGGCTTCTACCAGGTGCGTACGGGGCGTCCGTACCGCCAGGTGCTCGATATCGTGCCCTTTGATGAGCTTTTGGGCATGTACTATCCGCTGCACGAGGCACCCGAGGCGAAGTTCGTCGAGGTGTTGGACGCGCGCCTGGCCGCCGCACCGTTGCCGACGCGACTGAAGCGCCAGCGCGAACTGTGCGGTATAACCCAGGAGGAGCTGGCCGAGCAGTCGGGGGTGAGCCTGCGCTCTATCCAAATGTACGAGCAGCGGCAGAAGAACATCAACCGCGCCTCAGCTGAGACGGTCTACCGCCTCGCCTGCGCCCTGCACTGCTCCATGGAGGGCCTGCTGCAGTTCTAGATTGATTTTCGCTTTCCAAATAATTTCTCGAACCATCGCACATTTTCAACGTCCCAAACGTATTACCCTTGAAAGGCCTTTTACGGAAGACGGGGCCGGGCGGCAGGCTAGCGGCTGCCCGGCCCCGTCGACCATGTGGACAAGAGGGAAGTTTCGTGGACAACCGCCAGTACCGACAGATCGTCGATGCCCACGCTGACATGGTGTACCGCATCGCGCTCAACCAGACGCGACGGGTGCCCGATGCCGAGGATGTGGTACAGGCGGTGTTCCTGAAGCTCTACGAGAAGCCACCGGTGTGGTTTGGCGATGGGGCCGGGTCCGACGGCAAGCACGCCGCGGGAGTCGTCGCAGAATGCGCAGACGCCCGCGACGAGCGTCTGCGTGCGTGGCTCATCCGCGTCACAGTGAACGAGTGCAAGAGCCTCTGGCGCAGCCTATGGCGCCAGCGGGTCGAGCTGCGGGACATTCGCGACGACGAGCCGCCGCCTTTCGAGGAGCCGGCATTCTCCGAACCGGCGCACGAGGCGCTGTACGCGGCGCTCGGCGAGCTGCCCGAGAAGTGCCGCATCGTGGTGCACCTGTTCTACTTCGAGGACATGGGCACGCGCGAGATCGCCGCGACGCTGGGCATCAAGGAGCCCACGGTGCGCACCCGACTTGTCCGTGCAAGGAAACTACTCAAGCAATCGTTGAAGGAGGCGTGGGACGATGAGCAACCAGAGCCGCTACCGGGCCATGATGGGCGAGGTCCATGCCTC
The DNA here is from genome assembly GCF_035989245.1 of Adlercreutzia wanghongyangiae. Classification (NCBI taxonomy): domain Bacteria; kingdom Bacillati; phylum Actinomycetota; class Coriobacteriia; order Eggerthellales; family Eggerthellaceae; genus Adlercreutzia; species Adlercreutzia wanghongyangiae. Next base: position 101,406 of record NZ_JAYMFF010000003.1, read on the forward strand.
TGCTGATCTGATCGGAAAGGTAAAGGGCATTCCCATGGAGAAGACGAAGAAGCGCGGCATCGCGCTGCGGTTGGCCACGGCGACGTGTGCGGGCCTGCTCGGCGTGTTCGTGGTGACCAACGGCGTGTGCTATGCCGCTACGGGTGAGACCTGGGTGGAGAAGGCCACCGTGTGGGTGAACGGCGAGCCGATGGAGATGGATGTGCAGATGCAGCAGGACGGTGACACCGTTGTCGGCACGATCGAGTACACCGCGGAAGATGCCGATGGCACCGGCGGCGATGTCGCGATCACCATGTCGGCGGAAGGCGGCGATTTCAGCGGGACCACCTATGAAATCAAGGACTACACCGCTGAAGGTGCCGGCGCGGCGGACGCGGCGGGTGCCATGGTGCTGGAATCTGACGACGGCCACGTGCTGCTCGCCCCGGGCGACGGCGCCGCGGTCGAGCCCGTCGACATCACCGACCAGCTGGCGGCCAAGGGCGCTGCGACGGGCACCTACGAAGCGAACGGCATCACCTATGTCTACCAAGTATCTGGCGAGCCGGGCAACTGGAACGTGAACGTGGAGGCACAAGGTGACGCGACCGCCCAGGCCGCGCCAGCTGCCAGCGTGGAGGCGCAGTAGGGCTTCATATCCTGCGGTTTCTGCCGACCTGCAACTCCCGTCTCGGGTACATCCTGGGACGGGAGTTTTTTTTGCGAGAGCCATCGGGGTGTCGCAATGGCCTGGAGGCGCCGAATTAGCTCGGAATCGCTGAATTATCTCAGAGGCCCCGAATTGGCTCGGAATCGCCGACTTTGTTACCGTGAACAACCGTTTTCGGCTCTAGGCGTAATACCTGGCAGCCGTTTTGCCAGATGATGTATTACCGTTGGTGTTTCTCGCGCGAATTCGGTAACAAAGTCGGCGATTCCAAGCCATTTCGACGCACAATAGAATCGAGACGCCGAAGGAAGGAAACGAGCATGGCGAAGCAGGTGGAGCAGATGTTCAATCATGCGGTGGTGCGTCTGCGCGAGGGGCAGAGCGCGCTTGACACGCTGCACGAGCATCGCGAGGAGCTGGCGAACCAGATGCTCGCGCGGCTTGCCGGCAGCGACGACTTCGCCGCCATGCTCGAGCGTAACTTCGCGCCCTACCGTCGCCTTATGACCTACTACGAGTGCGCCATGATGGAGGTGGAAACCAAGTTCCGCGTGCTGGACGCCGAGTTCGGCCTGCAGCACGACCGAAACCCCATCGAGTCCATCAAGTCGCGCCTGAAGAGCACCGACTCCCTGGCGAAGAAGCTCGTGCGCAAGGGTTTCCCCATGTCGGTGGACTCCATCGAGGAGAACATCTTCGACGTGGCCGGCGTGCGCGTGGTGTGCACTTTCCCCGAGGACATGTTCTCGCTGGCCGAGTCGCTGCTCGCCCAAGACGACGTGCGGCTCATCGAACGCCGCGACTACGTGGCCGCCCCGAAGCCGAGCGGGTATCGCAGCCTGCACCTCATCATCGAGGTGCCCATCTTCCTGGAGCACGAGAAGCGCCACGTGAAGGTGGAGGTGCAGCTGCGCACCATATCCATGAACTTCTGGGCATCGCTCGAGCACCAGCTGCGCTACAAGAAGAGCCTCGCCGAGGAAGACGCCGCTGCTGTGGCCGCCGAACTGGCCGATTTGGCCGATGCCGCTGCCGATCTGGACGCCCGCATGCAAGCCCTGCGCAACTTCCTCGACGCTGGGGGAGAGTAGGACACGTACGGCATGGCGGAAATGGCCGGTTTGGTTCCTGGGGAGGGGACCAAACTCCTGATTTTTGGCGAACTTTTCACGAGCGGTTTACCAGGCATTATGATGCATTTCCCCTGGTCATAGGGCTGGGCGAAAACAAGGGGTTTGGTATTGTCCTCGGGAACCAATTAAGCTGTTTCTGACATTGCCCGTGCTTTGCAACGCCCAGCACGGGCAATGCGCTACAATGGCTCTCATTCTGAATGAGCACCCGAAGGAGCCTCCCATGATCAAGCTGTACGACACGCGCCTGCGCCAGAAAGTCGATTTCGAGCCGGTGGAGCCGGGGAAGGTGTCCATGTATGTGTGCGGCCCCACGGTGTACAACCGCATCCATATCGGCAATGCCCGCACGTTCATCTCCTTCGACATGATCCGCCGCTACCTGGCTTGGCGCGGCTTCGACGTCACCTTCGTGCAGAACGTGACCGACGTCGACGACAAGATCATCAAGCGCGCCGGCGAGGAGGGCCGCACCGCCGCCGAGGTGGCCGAGGAGTACACGCGCCTGTTCATCGAAGACATGCGCGCGGCCGGCGTGCAGGACCCGGATATTCGCCCGAAGGCCACCGAGGAGATCGACACCATGATCGCGCTCATCGAGCGGCTCATCGAACGCGGGCATGCCTACGCCTCCGATGGCGACGTGTACTTCGACGTGCGCTCCTACCCGGGCTACGGCCAGCTTTCGGGTCGCGATGTTGACGAGGCCGAAAGCGGCCATCGCGAGCTGCGCGCCGACGGCCAGGGCCTGGAGGAGCGCAAGCGCGACGAGCTGGACTTCGCCTTGTGGAAGGCCGCCAAGCCCGGCGAACCGGCGTGGGCCTCCCCTTGGGGAGAGGGTCGTCCGGGTTGGCACATCGAGTGCTCGGCCATGTCCGAGAAGTACCTGGGGCTGCCCTTCGACATCCACGGAGGCGGGGCCGACCTGGTGTTCCCTCATCACGAGAACGAGCGCGCCCAGTCGGAATGCGCCTGCGACTCCACCTTTGCCAACTACTGGATGCACTCCGGGATGCTGCAGATTGCCAACGCCGAGACCGGCGAGACCGAGAAGATGTCGAAGTCGCTGAACAACTTCCTGCTTTTGCACGAGGTGCTGGAGCAGGTGCGCCCGGCGGCCCTGCGCATGCTTATGCTGCAAAGCCACTACCGCAGCCCGCTCGTGTTCGGCGAGCAGCGCGTGGCCGAGGCCGATGCGGCGCTCACGCGCATCGAGAATGCCGTGAAGGCGCTCGACTGGCTGCTGGAAACGGGAACCCCCCGCGGGGCGGAGGCCCTCTCGCCCGAGAATCCCGCGGCCGAGCTTGCCGCCACGCTGGATGCTGCCGCTCTCACCGACCGCATCGCCGCCCTGCGCGACAACTTCGCCGCGGCCATGGACGACGACTTCAACGCGCCGGCGGCTCTGGGCGAGATCTTCTCCTTCGTGAGCGACGTGAACGCGCTTGTGGCCGACGTGGAAACCCTCACGGCCGAGGAAGCTGCAGCGGGGCGTGCGGCCCGCGACGTCATCGTGGAGCTGATGGACGTGCTCGGCATTGACGTGACGGCCGCCGAGGCGGGGGAGGCCTATCCGGTCGAGGTGGTGGCACTCGCCGCCGACCTGGCCGGCTACGACGGCGACGATCCTCAGATTGCCGTGGCGCATCTGCTGGAGGCCCGCGCCACTGCCCGCAAGGAAAAGAACTGGGCCGTGGCCGACGGCGTGCGCGACGGCCTGGCCGGCCTCGGCTTCACCATCGAGGACACCCCCCAGGGCGCCCGCGTCACCTACGAGGGGTAGGGTAGTGATTCACCGCCCGTCGGAGATGCCGGATATCTTGATTCGCTCGGACAGTCCTCGCTTTGTGAAACGGTCTACTGGGCTGTTTCAGTCGCTGCGGAATTCGCTCGGTCAAGGCGTCCGGCATCTCCTCGGCATTCAATTCCTGTCGTAATGCTGGCCAATCGAAATATCCCCATGGAGCTTCTCGCGCCGGCGGGCGGGATGGAGCAGTTGCGGGCCGCGGTGCTGTTCGGGGCCGATGCGGTGTATCTGGCGGCCGACAAGTTCGGCATGCGGGCCCGGGCGGCGAACTTCCCTATGGAAGAAATTCCCGCAGCCGTGGCCTTCGCCCACGAGCGCGGCGTGAAGGTGCACGTCACATGCAACATCCTCATGCATCCCGACGACATCGACGGGCTGCCGGCGTACTTCCGCGCGCTGGATGCGGCGGGGGTCGACGCCTTCATCATTGGCGATTTGGGCGCCTTCGCCGTGGCCGGCGAGGTGGCCCCGCGGGTGGAGCGCCATGTGAGCACCCAGGCCTCGGTGGCCAACGGCGCGGCGGCCCGGGTATGGCACTCCCTGGGGGCCAAGCGCGTGGTGTGTGCCCGCGAGATGTCGCTTGCCGACATTGCCCGCCTGCGCCAGGACGCGCCGCCCGACTTGGAAATCGAGGCCTTCGCCCACGGCGCCATGTGCATGGCCGTTTCCGGCCGCTGCCTCATCAGCAGCTACCTCACCGGCCGCTCGGGCAACAAGGGCCACTGCACCCAGCCCTGCCGTTGGAGCTACCAACTGGGCACCGCGGGTCCTGAAGCAGCATGGCTGGACGAACCCGTAGGGGGCGACCTCGGTCGCCCCTCGCCCGCAAGCGTGATTGGGCTGCCTCAAAGCGGAAACGCCGTCGGCACCCCGGGCGGACTGAAGTCCGCCCCTACGGGGGTTGCGGCGGAAGAGCGTCCCATGGAGTTCCTGCTGGAAGAAGAGAAGCGCCCCGGCGAGTTCTTCCCCATTGAGGAAGACGACCGCGGCACCTTCATTATGAACGCGAAGGACCTGAACATGCTCGCCCACCTGCGCGAGCTGGCCTGTGCGGGCGTTGATTCCATCAAAATCGAGGGTCGCAACAAGAAGGCCTTCTACGTGGCCAGCGTGGTGGGCGCCTATCGCCGCGTGCTCGACGGCGAGCCGTCCGAGGCCGTGGCCGACGAGCTTCTGGCTGTGTCGCACCGCCCCTACGGTACCGGCTTCTACTTTTCCGAGGCCGAGCAGGCACCCGCCTACGACGGCTACGAGCAGGAGACCATGCACATGGCCGACGTCGTCGCCAGCTCGCTTGCCCCACGCCCTGCGCAGGTCGCCGTATCCGACCCACATTCCGGGCGCGCCACCACCCCGTGTCGTCCTGAGCGAAGCGCGCAGCGCGAAGTCGAAGGATCTTCTGACGATTCGCAGTATCTGTACCTGTTGTGTCGCAATCGGTTTGCGGAAGGCGACGAGCTGGAGATCCTCGCGCCTCACGAGCCGGCCCGTGCGATCACCGTGCGCGACCTGCACTGGCTCAACACCTTCGGACCCGACGTCCACGACGAGGACGCGCCGGCCACGGTGGAAGAGGCCCTCGCCCGCGCCACCGCCGCCGACTGGGCACCCGCCGCCGCGGCCAACCGTTCGTGCAACCTCTACCGTATGCGCGCGGATGCCCCCGTGGTTCCGGGCGCGTTTCTGCGCAAGCGCACCTTCCGCCGTTCCGCCCGCCATGGCAGTTAGGGGAATACCATGATCACCGTCGGCGACGTTATGAACATGAGGGCCTTCGACCGCATCTGGCTCGCAGCCCCCTGCGAGGGGGCGGCGGCGCGCGAGGTCACGGGCGTGGGCACCCTCGATCATGAACCCTTCACGGGTGCCTACGACCTGTTCACGAGCGGCGAGTTCATCTTCACCACCCTCGGTTTTGCCGCCATGCACCCCGAGCTGGCCGAGCAGGCGCTCCTCGAGCTCATCGACCGCGACGTGGCCGCCGTCGCCGTGAAGCCGGTGGTGCTGAAGGCCGTCGGCGAGCGCGTGGCAGCGGCCTCGGCGGCCCGGGGCGTGCCGGTGCTCTTCTACGAGGGCCGCTACATGGAGCGCGTTATCGCCGACCTTATGAACGCCCTGGACGACGACGCTGCGGAATGGGAGCGCACGAGCCTCATCGACTCCATTCTCGCCTCGTCCGACGAGCAGGCCGTGCGCGCCACGTTCTTCACCATCGCCGGCGTGACCGGCGCCACCATCCAGTGCATGGCTGTGCGGGCCGTGACCGACGACGATGCGTCGTTGCGGGCGCTGCAGCGGGTGTTGGAGGGGGTGCTTGCGAACTATGGCGAGCGCTGGGACGACGTGGAACGCACCTTCGTGTGCCGCTACCGCGGGATGCTTCTGGGGTTCGTGTCCTTCAAGAGGCCCCCGCTGAAGGCCATCGCCATTTCCGATGCCGATCTGGAGAAGTGCGTCGCCACGGCCGGCCCGCTCGTGTGCGGCATCAGCCAGGAGGTGAGTCTGGGGGAGGGCGATCTGGCCGTGCGCCAGGCCATGGCCGCCCTGCGCACCGCCGAGGTGGAGGACGCTGGCATCGTGCGCTGGTCCACCCTGCGCTTCGACGCCTTCCGCGCCGCGGCCAAGAGCGATCGCCTGTATATGCGAGCGGCCGATCTGCTGCGCTCGCTGCTGTTCGACTACGACGCCGAGCACGGAAGCGACCTCGGTACCACGGCCGAGGCCTTCGCCGCTTCCTTCGGCGAGGTGAGCCGCACTGCCGAGGTGCTGTTCCAGCATCCGAACACCGTGCGCTACCGCCTGCGGAAGATTAAGGACGTCCTCGGCGTGCCCGAGATCGGCGACCGCGAACTGGCGGCCCTGCTGCAGCTGGTGTACCTGGCCTAGCGACTGCGGTTGGGTCGGCCAGCGCCCGCCCCCGCGGCTCGTTCTGGCTTTGCCCCGCCCGCCCCGCCTGCGTCCTTTTGTTGTGCGTCTGCACAACAAGATGCGCGCGACTTCATCCGATCGACCAAATGCCGACCTTTCCCGTGCGCCTAAACTAGGCGGCGTCGAAAGGAGATCGCCATGAAACTGTTCAACGACCAGGCCACTGCCGCCATTGCCACCCTTGATTCCGCCGATGCCGCCTACTGCGCCAAGCTGGAGCAGCGTTTCGCGAATATGGGCATCAGCCCGAAAACCGCCTCCGATGCCGTCGTCTCCCTCGTGGAGGCCGACGCCGTGCCCCAGCCGGGCTTCTGGGCCGCGCTGCCCAGTGCCTTCAAGGGGCTCTTCCCCAAGAAGTCCGCAACGACCGTTGCCGCTTCCGATGCGTTCGCTCCCGCTCAAGAGGCGCTGGCGTAGGCGTGCCGGCTGCCCGGCGCCTTCCGGGAGGTTTTCCCCGAACGTAAAGAGACCCCGCGAGCTGGCAGGCTGCGGGGTCTCGTTGTGAGTGGAGGGGCGGAGACGGTTAGTCCTCGACCTCGACGAGCTCGATGTCGAAGTTCAGGTCCTTGCCCGCCAGCTCGTGGTTCATGTCGAAGGTGACGATGCCGTCCTCGATGGACTCCACGAACACGGGGAAGGGCTGGCCGCCCGGGCCCATCATGTACACGGTCTGGCCCACAGGCAGCTGGTCGCCGTTGGGGATCTGGTCCACGGGCACCTTCTGCACCATCTCGTCGCTGCGCTCGCCATAGGCCTCGGCGGCGGGGATGTGCACGGTCTTCTTCTCGCCCACGGCCATGTCCTCCACGGCGGCGTCGAAGCCGGGGATCATCTGGCCGGCCATGCACACGAACTCGATGGGCTCACCGCGGTCCACCGACGAATCGAACTTGGTGCCGTCGTCCAGCGTGCCGGTGTAGTGCACCTTGACCTTCTTGCCTTTGTTGCTCATTGCGAGCTCCTTTCCAAAAGATGTGCGTTTCAGTCTAACGGAAGGGCGCGCTCGGGCGGGGAAGGCGGGCCAAGCTGCTCCAAGATGTCATAAACGACGCTTTCTGCTTTCGCAGCTCGGGCAGTGGGGGTATGATGGAATGGCAACGGGAAAGCTAAACTTTGTGCAGGCGCTCAAGAAAGCGGCGCCACGGAGAAAGCCTGGCTGAGGGAGCGCGCCCAGCGCGCCCCCGTCGGATACGAGGAAGGGAAGTCGCTATGACCTACCGAGCTGGAGTTGTGGGAGCTGCCGGGTTCGCCGGCATCGAGTTGGTGCGCATCCTGGCGCGCCATCCCGAGTTCGAACTGGTGGCCGCCACGTCCGATGCACTGGCCGGCACGCGCATCGCCCAGGTGTACCCGGCGTTCACCGGCGTGACCGACCTGGCCTTCTCCACCCACGAGGGCACCGATTTCGGTTCCTGCGACGTGGTGTTCTTGGCGGTGCCGCACAAGGCCGCCATGGGCATGGCCCCCGATCTTCTGGCCGCCGGCGCCACGGTTGTCGACCTGTCGGCCGACTTCCGTCTGAAGGACCCTGCTGTCTACGAGCAGTGGTACGCGCCGCACACGGCCCCCGACCTGCTGGCGCGCGCCGCTTTCGGCCTGCCCGAGCTCACTGGCGACGAGCTGGCTGCCGCGGCCGAGCGCCGGGCGGCGGGCGAGGCCGTGCTCGTGGGCTGCGCCGGCTGCTACCCCACGGCCACGTCGCTCGCCGCGGCCCCGGCCATCCGCGCGGGACTCGTGGATGCTGCTGCACCTGTGGTGGCCGACGCCGTTTCCGGTGTGACCGGCGCGGGCAAGAAGGCCACCGAGCGCACGCATTTCTGCTTCGCGAACGAGAATGTGGAGGCCTACGGTGTGGGCACCCACCGCCATACCCCCGAGATCGAGCAGATTCTGGGGCTTGAGGGCCGCCTCGTGTTCACCCCGCACCTGGCGCCGCTCAACCGCGGGCTTCTGTCTACGGTAACGCTGCCGCTGGCCCCGGGCGTCAAGGCCCCCACCACCGAAGAACTGGTGGCCCTCTACCGCGACTTCTACGAGATGAGCCCGCTTGTCTCGGTCATGGATGCCGGCGTGCAGCCCCGCACTGCCTCGGTGGCGGGCACCTGCCGCGCCCAGGTGGGCGTGGCCGCGCACCCCGCGGGCGTCATCGTGGCCACGGGTGCCATCGACAACTTGGGCAAGGGGGCTGCGGGCCAGGGCGTGCAGTGCGCCAACATCGTGTTCGGCCTGCCCGAAACCTGCGGCTTGGAAGAAATCGCGAACCCGGTGTAAGGAGAAACCCCATGGCAGATGCGACCTTCACCTTCAACGAGAACGGAAGCCCCGCCTCGGCGCTGGGCTTTTCCGCCATCGGCGTGCATGCGGGTTTCCGACCCGATCCCGAGCGGCTCGACATGGCGCTCGTGGTGGCCGACGAGCCCTGCGCGGCGGCGGCCACCTTCACCACCAACGTGTTCTGCGCGGCCCCGGTGCGCGTGTCCCGCGAGCATCTGAACGAGGGCGCACCCGGCCAGCCCGCTTACGGCTGCGCCCGCGCCGTCGTCATCAACTCCGGCATCGCCAACGCCGCCACTGGCGAACGCGGGCTTCAGACGGCCCGCGAGACCTGCGAGATCGTAGGCGACGCCGTGGGATGCCCGGCCGACGAGGTGCTCGTGGCCTCCACGGGCGTCATCGGCCAGCACCTGCGCCTCGAGCCCTTTGCCACGGGCGTGCCTGCGGCCCTTGCAGCCACGAAAGTGGCCGCATCGCCCGAGGAGCGCACCGCTCAGGGCCTTACGGCGGCCCGGGCCATCATGACCACCGACACGCGCCCCAAGCACGGCGCAGTCACCTTCGAAGGCGATGCCATTGGGTATCCCGGCGCCACCTTCACCGTGGGCGGCATGGCCAAGGGCGCCGGCATGATCATGCCGAATATGGCCACCATGATCGCCGTCATCACCACCGACGCGCCCGTGGCCGCCCCCGACCTGTCGGCGGCCCTTACCGCATCGGTGAATAAGAGCTTCAACAAGGTCACGGTGGATTCCGACACCTCCACCAACGACACCTGCTTCGCCCTGGCCTCGGGCGCCGCGGCTCCCGCTGGCCCCGCCTTCGCGCCCGGCACCCCGGCCTTCGCCGCCTTCCAAGATGCGCTCGATGCGCTTACCACCACGCTGGCCCGTGCCATGGCCGCCGACGGCGAGGGGGCAACGCGCCTTATCACCGTCAGGGTGCGCGGGGCCGCCACGGCCGACGACGCCGATGCCGCCGCCCGCACGGTGGCGAACTCGCCGCTCGTGAAGACGGCTGTGTACGGCCACGATGCCAACTGGGGCCGCGTTGCCGCCGCCCTCGGACGTTCCGGCGCGCAGTTCAGGCAGGAAGACGTCGACATCGATATACTGGGATTGCCCGTGTGCCGCGCCGGCCTCGTGGTCGACTTCGACGAGGACGAGGCGCTGCGGCGCTTCGAGGAGCCCGAGGTGGCCATCGAGGTGGACCTGCATGCGGGGGAGGAGTCGGCCACCATGTGGACCTGCGATTTCTCTCACGAGTACGTAACGATTAACGGAGACTACCGCTCATGAAGTACGCAAACGTCGTTCGCGCCGACGGCCCCTCCAGCACTGCCGGCGAAATCCTCTACGAGGCCATGCCCTGGATCAAGCAGGTCACGGGCAAGACTATCGTCATCAAGTATGGCGGCTCGGCCATGGAGAATCCGGAGCTGGCCGCCGAGGTTATGGCCGATATCGTGCTTCTGAAGATCATCGGCATCAACCCGGTGCTCGTGCACGGTGGCGGCAAGGCCATCAACCGCGTGTTCGACAAGTTTGACATTCCCGTGGAATTCGTCGACGGCCAGCGTGTGACCACCGATGAGGCTATGGGGCTCGTGCGCATGGTGCTGACCGGAGAAGTGAACCAGCAGCTGGTGGAGGCCATGAACGCCCACGGCAACATGGGCGTGGGCGTGTCGGGCACCGATGCCGGCGTCATCGTGGCCGAGCAGGCTAGCGAGCGCCTGGGCCGCGTGGGGAAGATCACCCGCATCAACACCCCCCTCATCGAGGACTTGGTGGCCGACGACTACATCCCCATCATCGCCTCCATCGCCATCGGTGAGGACGGCGGCTGCTACAACGTGAATGCCGATATCGCCGCCGGGCACATCGCCGCGGCCATCGGCGCCCACAAGATCATCTTCCTCACCGACGTGGACGGCCTCTACGAGAACTATCCCGACCCGGCTTCCCTCATCGCCGAGATGTCGCTCGGCGAGGCTGAGGCCATGATCCGCGGCGACAAGCTGGCTTCGGGCATGATCCCCAAGCTCACCAGCTGCGTGCGCGCCCTGGAGTCGGGCGTGAACGGCGCCCACATCATCAACGGAAAGGTGCCCCACGCGCTGCTGCTGGAAATGCTCACCGACTCCGGTATGGGCACTATGGTCACCGGTCTCGCGTCCGCCCAGTTCCTGAACTTGTCGCCGGTGGGCAAGTTCGCCGCCAAGCTCATCGAGAACCGCTAGGAGGAAGCCATGACCCTCGCCCGAGAACAGGCCCTGGAATCCCAGTACGTCATGGGCACGTTCGCCCGCAAGCCCGTGGAATTCGTGGAAGGCCGCGGCATGACGCTCATTGACGATGCCGGCAAGGAATACCTCGACTTCCTCTCCGGCATCGGCGTGTGCAGCCTCGGCCACTGCCATCCCGCCATTGTGGCCGCCGTGAGCGACCAGGCCGCCAAGCTCATCCACGTGAGCAACTACTACTATATCGAGCGCCGCGGGGAAGTGGCCCAGCTGCTGTCGAGCATGCTGAACGCCGAGGTTGACGCCGAGCACCCCGAGGTGTGGAAGACCTTCTTCGCGAACTCCGGCGCTGAGGCCAACGAGTGCGCCATCAAGCTGGCCCGGCTGTACGCTCGCCGTCGCACCGAGGCGGCCGGGCGCGACCCGGAGCTGGCGCCGCGCCTCATCGTCACCCTGGCGAAGAGCTTCCACGGCCGCACGCTGGCGACGTTGGCCGCCACGGCCCAGCCGGCCAAGCAGGAGGCCTTCCAGCCGCTGCCCGCTGGCTTCACCGCCACGCCCATCAACGACGTGGAGGCCCTGGAGCAGCTGTTCGCCACCCAGGGCGACCGCATCTGCGCGGTGATGATCGAGTGCATCCAGGGCGAGAGCGGCGTGCACCCGTGCACCGAGGAGTTCATCGGCGCCATCCGCCGGCTTACGGCTGAGCACGGCGCGCTCATGATCTGCGACGAGGTGCAAAGCGGCATCTTCCGCACGGGCCTGCCTTTCGGCTTCCAGAACTTCGGCGTTGAACCCGACATCGTCACCATGGCCAAGGGCATCGCCTCCGGCATCGTGGCCGGCGCCTGCGCGGCGCGCGCCTCCATCGCCGATACCTTCGCGCCGGGCGACCACGGCACCACCTTCGGCGGCTCGAACATCGCCATGGCCGCCGCCCACACCACGCTCACCACGCTGCTCGCCCCCGGCGAGGACGTGCGCATCCAGAAGGTGGGCGAATACATGCGCGAGCGTCTGGCAACCCTGCCTCATGTGCAGGAGGTACGGGGCTTGGGCCTCATGAACGGCATCGACCTCACCCACGAGGCGCCAGCTGCGCCCGATGTGGTGGCCGCGGGTTTGGAAGCGGGCCTTGTGCTGAACGCCACGGGCCCTCATACCCTGCGCTTCCTGCCGCCGCTCATCTGCACCGAAGCCGAGGTTGACGTGCTCGTGGAGAAGCTGCGCGAGTTGCTGTAGAATCTGCACAAAGAACAAGATCCGAGGGCGCTGCTGCACAAAAGCAAGGTAGCGCCCTCGGTTTTGCATGAGCAATTTCCCAGGTAAATCAGCACATATTTTGTGCATGTGCACAGGGCTCTGCACAACGAAAATTCCACCGTTTCCGAAAAAATTTCCGAAATATGGGTTGACGGCTCAGCAATTCAGGGCATAATACCGCCAACGCATCGGCCGAGGGCATCGCGCCCCATAACTCGGACGGCCGGGCGGCAACGAGAGGAAGTCACCCGTGATGCACGGAACCGCACATATCGCGAACGCCGTCGGCTTGGCCGCGGCTGCCCCGTGCGCGCCCTCTCCCATCTTCACCATGGCCATCGCCGACCGACGCCGACGTAGCTGCGGTCTGCGACGCCGACGCGCGTAACGCAGACGAACGCGCGGGGGTTCTCCCCGCGGTCCGTCTCCTTTTCCCGACGGACCGAATCCGGGCCGTCCGGGCCCGCGAGAACAGCTATGGTGCTCACATTCCGCTCTTCTTAAATCGCGCCTTTGCGAACCGGGCATTTCCGTATCCGTGGCATAACGCCCCTTCGTGAAAGGCACTATCATGACCCAGAACACCCAAACCAGCCCTGTCGCCTCATCGCTCCACGCTGCTCCGCAGCTTTCGTCCCAGCCCGGGCCGGGCGAGAAGGAGCGGGTGGTGCTCGCCTATTCCGGCGGCCTGGACACGTCGGTGTGCATCAAGTGGCTCCAGGAGGAATACGGCCTCGACGTCATCGCCGTGGTAGGCGATCTCGGCCAGGAGCACGACGGGCTGGAGGCCGTGAAGGCCAAGGCGCTCGCTACCGGTGCCATCGGATGCGCGGTGGTGGACATGAGACAGTCCTTCGCCGACGAGTACCTTGCCTGCGCGCTCGCGGCCAACGCCATGTACGAGAACAAGTATCCCCTCGTGAGCGCCCTGTCGCGCCCGCTCATCGCCAAGCACCTCGTGGCCGTGGCCCATCAGTTCGGGGCCAAGTACGTGGCCCACGGCTGCACGGGCAAGGGCAACGATCAGGTGCGTTTCGAATCCTCTGTGCTCATGTTGGATCCCGCGCTTCAGATCCTCTCGCCGGTGCGCGACTGGGATCTGGGCTGCCGGGCCGATGAGATAGCCTGGGCCGCGGCTCACAATGTGCCGGTGAAAGCCACGGCCGAGGCGCCCTATTCCATCGACGATAACCTGTGGGGCCGGGCCATCGAGTGCGGCGTGCTGGAAGACCCCTGGTGCGAGCCGCCGGCGGACATCTACACCATGACCGTGGATCCCACCGAGGCGCCCGACGCGCCCACTTACGTGGAAATCGACTTCGAGGCCGGCGTGCCCTGCGCCCTGAACGGCGAGACGATGCCCTTCCTCGATATCATCTACGCCTTGAACGACATTGCCGGCGGCAACGGCTTCGGCCGCATCGACATGGTGGAGAACCGGCTCGTGGGTGTGAAGAGCCGCGAGTGCTACGAGGCGCCGGCGGCCCTCACCCTCATCCAGGCTCACAAGGCCCTGGAGGATCTGTGCCTTGAGCGCAGCGTGCTGCACTACAAGCTCACTATCGAGCAGGCCTGGGCTGAGACGGTGTACAACGGCCTGTGGTTCTCGCCGCTGAAGGAGGCTTTCGACGCTTTCATCGCCCACACCCAGCAGTGCGTGACGGGCACGGTGAAGCTGAAGCTGTACAAGGGCAGCTGCACCGTGGTGGGCCGCAAGAGCGTCTATTCGCTCTACGACTTTGGCCTGGCTACCTACGACGCCGATGATGCCTTCGATCACGCGGCGGCTAAGGGCTTCATCGACATCCACAGCCTGTCCTGCAAGGTGTGGGCGGAAAACCGGCTCGCCAACGACGCCCGCATGCCCGCCTTCGCCGATGTGGATGCCACCAACGCCGCCTACCAGGCCGTGGTGGAAGAGGCCGAGGACATCATCGAGCACGCCGGCGCCGCTGTCGCCTAGACGCGGCCGTATCTACCAACAAGGAGCAACCATGGCACTCTGGTCGGGAAGATTCACCGAAGGCGCCGATGCCTTCACGCAGCAGTTTGGGGCGTCGCTGCCCGTCGATACGCGGCTTTACGCGCAGGACATTGCCGGCTCGGTGGCCCATGCGGGCATGCTCGCGGCCCAGGGCATCATCAGCGCCGAGGACGCGGCGGCCATCGCCGAGGGCCTGGCCGCCATTAAGGCCGACATTGAATCGGGCGCGCTTGCCTTCGACGTGCAGCAGAGCGAGGACATCCACATGGCCATCGAGTCGGAGCTCACGGCGCGCATCGGCGATGCCGGGGCGCGGCTGCACACGGGCCGGTCGCGCAACGATCAGGTGGCCACCGACACGCGCCTGTACGCGAAGCAGCGCGCGACCGACCTCATGGCCGCCAACGTGACCCTGCGCGAGGCGCTTATGGCCCAGGCCGAGGAGCACTTCGACGTGATTTTGCCAGGCTACACCCACCTGCAGCACGCCCAGCCGGTGCTGCTTGCGCATCATCTGCTCGCCTATGTGCACATGCTCGCCCGCGACTTCCAGCGCCTTGCCGCCGCCCGCGATGCCGCCGACGCGTGCCCGCTGGGGGCAGCGGCCCTGGCCGGCACCACCTACCCGCTCGACCGGTTCGCCACCGCCCAGGCCCTTGGCTTCGCCCATCCCATTTCCAATTCGCTCGACGCCGTGTCCGACCGCGACTTTCTGCTCGATCTCATCTACGCCTGCAGCGTATCGTGCCTGCACCTGTCGCGTTTGTGCGAGGAGCTTATCCTGTGGTCCACCTCCGAGTTCGGCTTCATCACGCTGTCGGACGCTTACGCCACGGGCTCGTCCATCATGCCGCAGAAGAAGAACCCCGACTTCGCCGAGCTCATCCGCGGCAAATCGGGCCGAGTGGTGGGTGACTTGGTGGCTCTCATGGTCACGCTGAAGTCGCTGCCTCTGGCCTACAACAAAGACCTGCAGGAGGACAAGCAGGGCGCCATGGACGCCGCCGACACCCTGGAGGACTGCTACGTGTGCGCCGCCGGTATGATCGCCACCATGACGGTGAACGCCGATGCCATGGCCGCCCAGGCGAAGAAGGGCTACTTGGCGGCCACCGATGTGGCCGACTACCTGGCCAAGAAGGGGCTGCCCTTCCGCCGGGCGCACGAGGTGGTGGGGCATCTGGTGCTCACGTGCGAGCAGCGCGGCTGCGACTTGGAAGACCTCGCGCTCGCCGATTTCCAAGCGGAAAGCGATCTGTTCGAATCCGACATTGTGGAGTGCCTGAACCTGCCCGCCATCGTGGCCGCCCGCACCACCTACGGCGGCACCGGTCACGACGCCGTGCGCGTCCAGCTGGCCGAGGCCCAGGCCGCGCTCGCCGCCGATCGGGCGCGGTGCTAGCCCCTCTGTGCTTTTTTCCGAGAGGATGTGCTGAGCCTGTGGGCGCATACCTGCGATGCTAAAATGGCGAATACCTATAACGATGGAGGTATTTCGTGGGTTCACGTGCAATCAAGGGCCGTAAGGGCACGAAGACGAAGAATAAGAAGGCGGTCGTTCTCGGCATTCTGTCGGTGCTGGTCGCCTGTGTTGCCGCCGGCGCGTTCGGGGTTATCACCCTGTGCAACTCGTGGCTGCAAGATCTGCCCGACTATCAGAACGCCGATGCCTACAACTCGGCCCAGCCGACGATGGTGTACGCCGCCGACGGCACCACGTTGCTGGCCGAGTTCCAGCTGGAAAACCGCGATCCGGTCACACTGGACCAGGTGAGCGAATATGTGCTGAGGGGCACTGTGGCCACCGAGGACGAGCGTTTCTACAGCCATGCCGGCGTCGACTACCTGGGTGTGGCACGCGCGCTGGTGAACAACCTGATGGGCGGTGCGCTGGAGGGCGCCTCCACCATCACCCAGCAGTTCGTGCGTAACACCATCCTGTCCGACGAGATGCGCGACATCTCCTTCAAGCGCAAGATTCGCGAGATGTACATCTCGCTGAAGCTGGAGGAGCAGTACGAGAAGGACGAGATCCTCCTCATGTACCTGAACACCATTAACTACGGGTCGGGCGCCTACGGCATCGAGGCGGCCGCCGAGCGCTACTACTCCAAGGACGCGAAGGATCTCACGCTGAACGAGGCCGCCACGCTGGTGGGCATTCCGCAGTCGCCCACCTACAACAACCCCATCGACTATCCGGAGAACTGCCTGAAGCGCCGCAACACGGTGCTCGACCGCATGGTGTCCAACGGGGTGATCACCAAGGAGGAGGCCGACGCGGTGAAGGCCGAGCCCATCGAGCTGAATCCGTCCGAGCCCTCCATGACGGGCATTCTGGCCTACCCCTACTTCACCAGCTACGTGCGCAACCAGCTGACCAACCCCGACGGCAAGTACGCCTATTCCACCTCCGAGCTGTTCAAGGGCGGCCTGAAGGTGTACACCACCCTCGACATCGACGCGCAGAAGGCCGCCGAGGAAGCGGCTCGCGCCAAGGAAGAGGAGGCGGGCGATCCCTTCGAGGTGTCCATGGCCGTGGTGAACCCCGAGAACGGCTACATCGACGCCATGGTGGGCGGCCACGACTACGAGACCTCCCAGGTGAACATGGCCACAGGCGAGGGCGGCTCAGGTCGTCAGGCCGGTTCGGCGTTCAAGTTGTTCACGCTGATGGCGGCGCTGAAAGAGGGCATCGATCCCGACACGCTTATCGATGCCGGCTACAAAGTTGAGCTCGTGGGCGGCGAGCCGGTGTACAACGTGAACAAGAAGGACTACGGCACGCGCACCATCAAAAGCGCCTTCGGCGTTTCGTCGAACACCGCCTTCATCCGCCTTTTGATGTCGGTGGGCGTCGACAAGGTCATCGAGACGGCGAAGTCCATGGGCATCACGTCGGACATGCCCTCGGTGGCGGGCCTTACCCTGGGCATCGCCTCGGTGACGCCGCTGGAAATGGCCGAGGCCTATGCCACGGTGGCCAACGGCGGCGTGCATTACGAGGCCGAGTGCATCGTGAAGATCGAAGACCGCAACGGCAACGTGATCGTGGACAACTCCGAGCCGCAGGGCGAGCGCGTGTTCTCGAAGGAGCAGGCGCGCGCCGCCATCGATTGCCTGGAAGTGGTCATCGATGACGGCACGGGCAAGGCGGCCCGGCCCGCCAACGGCCAGGAGGCCGGCGGCAAAACGGGAACCACCGACGACAAGAAGGACAGTTGGTTCTGTGGCGTCACCCCGCAATACTCGGTGGCCATCTGGCTAGGCGACCGCAGCGACTACTCGAAGGCGAAGCGGGCGCCGGAAACGGCGGCCAGCGTGTTCGCCGATTTCATCGACCGCATGATACCGGCGAACGCCACCGAGAAGTTTTTCGAGGCGGAAAAGCCCGACTACAAGAAAGACTACCGCGACGAAGAGAACCACATCGGTGGGTACTATTCCCGCAAGAAGGACAAGGACGACACCGCCATCACCTCGAAGGATCCGCTGGATGCTGCTGACACCTCCGATGACGATGAGGGCGACGATGGTGAGGGCTCGGGCCCGGCCAGCGAGGGCAACGGCCCGAACTCGGGCGGAAGCTCGGGTGGCGATAGCCCCGGAAGCTCGGGCGGCGACAGCTCCGGTGGAAACACCGGTGGCGACAGCTCGGGCGGGAACACCGGAGGCGACAGCTCGGGCGGAAACACCGGAGGCGACAGCTCGGGCGGAAACACCGGCGGAGACGGTTCCGGAGGCGATGGCTCGGGTGGCAGTACCGAGGGCTAGGCCGCCTCAGCTGTGGTGAATATTGCGATACCGTGACGGCAGCCCGTCCCTGAAGGGAAGGGCTGCTATCATGCAGTATCAGAAAGAACTGCCGGGCAATCCGGCCTTGCGATACCAACGAGACGGCGCCGCGCGCCACAAGGGAGCACCTGATGAAACATACCATGCGAACTCGTCTTCTTGCCGTCGTGTGCGGCGCTGCCCTGGCGTTGGGGGCGCTTGCCGGCTGCATGTCGCCCAACACAGGCGCCACCGATCAGCAGCAGGCAAACCGCACCTATATGACCCAGGTGAACTTGGCTATGGAAGATCTGAACGAGCGCCTGACCAGCTTCGACGATGCGGTCGCCCGCGGCGACGCCGTCACCATGCGCACTCAGGCCGACAATGCCTTTTCGGCCATTGACGACCTGGCTGCCATTGATACGCCCGATGCCATGAAGGACCTGCAGCAGAACTACGTCGACGGGTGCAACACCTTGAAGGGCGCGTTGAACGACTACGTCGATCTGTATACCGAGATCAGTTCCGCCACCGAGGAGCATCCCTTCGACTACAGCACCTACGATGAACGCATCAAGGCCGTGCAGGATGCCTACAACCAAGGCATCGACCAGCTGAAAGCCGCCGACGAAGAGGCCCTTAAGCTCAACGAGGACTAATTTCTTTCGTCGTTGCTGACGCAACGACGATGACGCTGATGCTGCGGGTCCGACAGGCACCTGCCTCTGCGCTTCAAAGCTTGCCCTCACGTACGAAGTACGCTCGGCCGCGCATCAGCACAGATGCAGGCACCTGTCGGACCCTCGCTGACTTCCTTGGGCGAACCTGCGGTGAGGACAGGGCGAACCTGTGACGAGGAGTGAGATAGAGTGAGAAAAGTAGAACTGCTGGCTCCCGCTGGCAACGAGGCGGCGCTCCATGCGGCGGTGGCCGGCGGTGCCGATGCGGTGTACCTGGGCCTGGGGTCGTTCAATGCGCGTCGCGGGGCTGACAACTTCACCATCGACACGCTGCGGAGCGCCTGCGAATATGCTCATATGCGTGGTGTTTCCATCTATGTGACCATGAATACCGTCATTCTTCCGGGGGAAGTGGCCGAGGCGTTGGAATGCGTGCGCCAGGCCTATCGCGCCGGAGCCGATGGCTTCATCGTGCAGGACATCGGGCTCGCGGCGGAAATAACGCGCACGTTGCCCGAGGCGTCGCTGCACCTTTCCACCCAGATGAACACCCACAACCTGGCCGGCGTGCGCGCTGCGGCTCGGCTGGGCGCCGAGCGCATCACGCTCGCTCGCGAGCTCTCCCTGCCCGAGGTGGCGCTTCTGTGCGTTGCAGCCGAGGAAGAGGGCATGGAGGTGGAGGTGTTCGCCCACGGGGCCCTTTGCGTGTGCTATTCGGGCCAGTGCTTCATGTCCTCCATGATCGGTGGCCGCTCGGCCAATCGCGGCATGTGCGCCCAGGCGTGTCGTCTGCCCTACGAACTGAAGAACGCGGCCCTGCAGAAGGAGTTGCCCTCGCCGGGCGACCATCTGCTGTCGCCCCAGGATCTGTGCACGGTGGACATGGTGCCCCAACTGGTGGAGGCCGGCGTGGCCTCGCTGAAGATCGAGGGCCGCATGAAGTCCCCCGAATACGTGTATGCCGTCACATCCGTCTACCGCAAGGCCTTGGATGCCGCCCTCGCCGCATGCGCCTGTACCTCTGGGACAGATTCCGTAGGGGACGGCTTTAGCCGTCCCGCCTCAACCGCGGCATCGGCGCCCTCTGCCATCACCGATGCCGATCGCGATCGCCTGACTGATGCATTCTCCCGTGGCTTCACCACGGCCTATCTGGACGGCAAGCGCGGCAACGACATTATGAGCTACCAGCGTCCGAACAACCGCGGCCTGTTCCTCGGCCGGGTGGACGAGGTGCGCGACAACGCTGCCTTTCTCAAGAGCGATCATGTTCTGGCCGAGGGCGACGTGCTGGAGTTCTGGACGCGCAAGGGCAACGGCACGCTCACGCTGGGACCCGTTCGCGCCGACAAAAAGGGCCGTTATCATTTGCCGCTCGAGGGCAAGACGCGCATGGTGAAGCCCGGTGACCGCGTGTTCCGCGTGCGCAGCGCCGAGGCCGCCTTCGAGGACGACGCCCGTGAGCCCCGCGTGCCCATCGTGGGCACCGCCACGCTGCACATCGGCGAGCCGCTCAGCATCGAGTTCCGCGTCGCCACGGAAGGGGAGGTCCTGGCGGCCTTCCTTCCCCCGGATGTCGTCCCCGGTGCCGACGCGGACGACTCCCCATGTCATCCTGAGCGGAGCGCCGCAGGCGCGGAGCCGAAGGATCTTCCCAACCTGGTTCGCGGCGCCCTTCCCGACGAGCTGCGTACCTCCCTCGCCGTCGCCCGTCGGCTGGGTGACGCCTTCCCCGACGGTGCTCCTCTGGGTATCGCGGAGGGCCTTGACGTCGAGGCGGCCCGCACCCGTGCCGTTTCCTTCGACGATGTGGCAGCCCATATCGACCGTCTCGGCAACACCCCCTATCAGCTGGTGAACCTCACTATCGACATGGACGACAACGTGGGCATCGGCTTCTCCCAGCTCCATCATGCGCGTGCGGAGGCCCTCGATTGTCTGCAGCTTCTCATACTCGCGGGCACCATCGAGCGTCCGCTGCCCCGCGTGGCCGCGCGCGAGCCGTTGCCCGCGGCTCATCCGGCTGGCTGTCGCGTGGCCGTTACGGTGACGAATCCTGCCTGCGCTCGGGCTGCCAAGCGGGCCGGCGCGCATATCATCTACGTGCCGGCTCTGAATTATCGCCGGGGTGAGGCCGTTATCGCGGGCCAGCGCAATGCTGCCGCCGAGCAGGCGGGCTACCCCAAGGGCTGCATTCCCATCATGCCCGTGGTCGATCACGAGGCGACGGGCATGTCCCGCGAGGCTGCCGTGGCCTATGACGTGTGGAAATACGTCGATGCGGGCAAGCCGCTCATGGCCGAGAGCCTGGCTTCCCTCGAACGTGCCGCCGAGGAAGACGCCGTCATCAGCGTGGGGGCGCATCTGCCCGTGACCAACGAGTTGTCGCTGCGCACGGTACGCGACTTCGGCGCCGAGCGCGTGTGGCTGTCGCCCGAGCTTACTTTGCGCCAAATCGAGGAGTTGTCGAAAGATGCTCCCGTGGAGCTGGGCGTGCTGCTCATCGGCGCCCAGGAACTCATGGTCACCGAGCACTGCATGCTCATGAGCCAGGGTCCTTGCGACGAGGATTGCGCCGTCTGCCCGCGCCGCAAGAGCCCCCACTACCTGCGCGACCGCAAGGGCTTCGAGTTCCCGGTGGTCACCGACTGCTTTGGGCGCAGCCATCTGTACAACTCCGTGGAATTGGACGTAGCCTCGTCTATGCCCGAGCTTCTGGCCGCCGGCGTGTCAGCCTATATGGTCGATGCCACGCTCATGAACGCCGAGGAGACGGCCCACGCGGTCGGCCGCGCCATCCGGGCCCTGCATGTAGCCCAGAACGACGGCAACGCCATCGCCAAGATGCCCAACACCACCAGCGGCCATTTGTACCGAGGGGTGTCCTAGGGAATTGCCGCTGTGCTAGAATTCCAACACTTATATAGTAAGAAAGAAACATCGAGACCGAGAGAAGCAGGTACGTCATGCTGACCCCCGAAGAGCAATTGCACATCATCCAGTCCGGTACGGCGCAGATCGTGCCCGAGGCGGCACTGCTGGAAAAGCTCAAGCGCGGCGTGCCGCTGAACGCCAAGCTGGGTGTCGACCCCACCGCCCCCGACATTCACTTGGGCCACGCGGTGCCTTTGCGCAAGCTGCGTCAGTTCCAGGATCTGGGACACCAGGTCACGCTCATCATCGGCGACGGCACGGCGCTTATCGGCGATCCGTCCGGCCGCAACACCACGCGCCCGCAGCTGTCGCGCGAGCAGATTCAAGAGAACGCTCAGACCTACGTGGATCAGGCCTTCAAAATCCTCGATCCTGAGAAGACGGTGCTGCGCTACAACTCGGAATGGATCCTCGACCTGAACATGGAGTCGCTGCTGAAGCTGTTGGCAAACTTCACCGTGGCCCGCATCCTCGAGCGCGACGATTTCCACAACCGCTACACGTCGGGTCAGTCCATCAGCCTGCACGAGTTCCTCTACCCGGTCATGCAGGCCTACGATTCGGTGGTCATCAAGGCCGATGTGGAACTGGGCGGCACCGACCAGCTGTTCAATCTGCTCGCCGGCCGCGAGCTCATGGAGAAGATGGGCATGGAGCCCCAGGTATGCCTCACGCTGCCTTTGCTCGAGGGCACTGACGGCGTGAAGAAGATGTCGAAGAGTTACGGCAACTACATCGGGCTCACCGATGCGGCTGCCGATATGTTTGGGAAGGTCATGTCCATTCCCGACGAGCTGATGGTGAAGTACTACCGCCTGGCCTCCACCGAGGCGGTGTCCGAGATCGACGCCATCGAGGCCGGCCTTGCCGCCGATGAGTTGCATCCCAACAAGGTGAAGCGCGCCCTGGCCCGCAACATCGTGGCGGCCTACCACGACGATGTGGCTGCCGAAGAGGCCGAGGCCGACTTCGACCTGAAGTTCAAGGAGCACGGCTTCCCGGCTGATGCCCCCGCGTTCGCTCCCGATCTCACCCCCAACGAGGAGGGTCTGGTGTATGTGGCGAAGATCCTCGTGGATGCCGGCGTGGCCGCCACGGCCTCCGAGGCGCGTCGCCTTATCGACGGCGGCGGCGTGAAGGTGAACGGCGAGGCGCTCGCTCCCAAGTCCTACAACGTGGCCCCGGCGGTGCTTGCCGGCGCGGAGGTGCAGGTGGGGAAGAAGAAGTTCGTTCGCTTCGTGTAACACGGCGTTCCGAACGCACAGCGCCGCCAGCCTCGCTCGCGGCGCTTTTTTCATCAATCTGGAAATTGCTTGCAAGGATCGACGGCTCTGGATCGTTTTATCGTTGTGGAGACAGAAGAGGACATGAGGAGGATCCCGGCTATGAGGAAATCGACGTTTGCCATCGTGGTCGCACTGGTCGTGGCGCTGTGTATTCCCGCGGTGGCTTTTGCCGCTCTAGTGCCCAGCCCGCTGGCCAAGGCCGCTCCCGAGCCTGCGGTTGCGCCCGCGCCGGAAGCGGCTGCCCCAGCTCAGGCTGACGCCAGCCGCGATGCTGCGCCGCAGAGCGGATACCATCACCCGGAGGTTCGGCGGGGCGCCTGCCCCGGCTACGCCGACGTCGACGGCGATGGCGTCTGCGACAACTGCAATGCTAACGGCGCCGGTTGCCCCCATTTCATTGATGAGAACGGCGACGGTGTGTGTGATGCTTACCAGAGTGGCTCGTGCCCGGGCTTTGCCGATGCTGATGGCGACGGCATCTGCGACAACTGCACGGGCAATGGAGCGAACTGCCCCGGCTACACCGATGCCGACGGAAACGGTGTCTGCGACAACTACGACAACGGCAACTGCCCCGGTCAAGCCCAGGGCCAGGGCCGTCATCACGGAGGCAACGGTCGTGGCCATGGGTGCATGCGCTAGGGTATGCACCCATCGGCAATGCGCCCAGCAGATGACATAGAGCAGGCAATGGCGCGCCATGGCGATACCGTCTGGCGCGTCTGCCTTACGGCCCTACGCCACGCTCCCGACGCCGAGGACGCCTTCCAGAACGCGTTTATGAAATACGCCCTCGCCGACGACGCCCTTTTCAACGATGACGAGCATCGGAAGGCGTGGCTCATTCGCGTGGCGACGAACCTGTGCCGCGACATGCAGCGTGCTGCGGCGCGCAAGAACCTCCCGCTCGACGAAGCGCTTTCCGCTGCACCTGCGTCTTGCGATCCGTCGACGCAGCCCGACTCGCCTGTGCGCGAGGTGCTCAATGCCATGGAAGCGCTCGACGATCCGCCCCGCACCCCGGTCTACCTTGCTTTGTACGAAGGGTACACCGCTCCCGAGATCGCCGTCCTGCTCGATGCGCCGGTGAACACGGTGTATTCCTGGATCGCCCGAGGGAAGAAAACGCTGAAGGAGGCCTTGCTGTGATCGATCTGGAACAGCGCCTGCGCGAGGCCTACGATGCCCAGCATCTTCCCGATGCCGTGCGAGCACGCACGTTGGCCGCCATTGACGAGGCGCGCCATGCGGACGCGCATGCTTGGGGGAAGGCGCGCCAAGCGAGGGCCGCCCGTCGCCGTCCGCGCCGCCAGTTTGTCGCCCTGGCTGCCTGTTTGCTGCTT
This sequence comes from Adlercreutzia wanghongyangiae, assembly GCF_035989245.1. Lineage (NCBI taxonomy): Bacteria > Bacillati > Actinomycetota > Coriobacteriia > Eggerthellales > Eggerthellaceae > Adlercreutzia > Adlercreutzia wanghongyangiae. Next base: position 125,715 of record NZ_JAYMFF010000003.1, read on the forward strand.
GTTCTGGCCGCCTTTGGCGCCTACAGTGTGTACCGCATCCCTTCGGCCTATGTGGATATCGATGTGAATCCCTCTATCGAGCTCACGGTGAACCCCCTTGGTATTGTCATTGCCGCCGAGCCCCTCAATGACGACGGTCGCGTCGTGCTGGATGAGGTTGCGCTGGTGAACCGTCCTTATGCCAGCGCCATCGGTGCGCTTATGGGCAGTGCGCTCTTCGGTCCCTATATACAGGAAGAGGCCTTCGTCGACATCAATGTCGTATCCGACAGCGATCGTCTGGGGGACGAGCTGGTGGCGCAAAGCGATGCGGCGTTGGCCGCGACTGCGTGCGGGCATCGATGCCAGCGAGCCGATGCCGCGCTTCGCAGCGAGGCGGTGGCGGCGGGCATGGGCGTTGGCCGCTATCGGGCGGCATGCGAGCTGATCGAGCTCGACCCTTCATATACCCTTGAAGACTGTTCCACCATGACCATGCGCCAGTTGCGCGATCATATCGACGCCTGCCACAACAATGAAGACAGCGATACGAACGATGAAGAATCAGCAGGTCAAAGTAATGGAAGAGGGCATGGAAAGGGCCATGGCAACGGTCATCGGCATCGCCAGGGCTAAAAATTTTTCAAAAATTTTGAAATTACCCCTTGCGCAAGCATCGGCAGCTGTGTAATATATTCAACCCGCGCTTGAGGAAGGCGCGAGCAGCAAAGGCCGCAAGGCCGATGCCGCAAAACTTTCCTCGGTTCTGATTCTCTCTTTGCGAATCACGGCTGAAAACAAATTTTCAAAAATTTTGAAAAAAGTTGTTGACAAGCCTTCCGGAACCGAGTAAAGTATTTCCTTGCGCCGCTCGCGAAGGGCGGCGGCGGGCAAGAGGCCCGCGGAACCTTGACAA
>NZ_JAYMFF010000004.1:0-70177 GCF_035989245.1 Adlercreutzia wanghongyangiae
ACTTTCCAAAAGAAAATCGGGAGCCGACCTGCGTCAACTCCCGATTTCGGACACACTTTTTGTCCTATAAGCCGAGTATTTCACATAAGTCCGGCGCTTTACTTTTGTCAAGGCGTCCGAGCGGTGAGCATTTCGCTCAAGTCGGGCGCTTTCGTATTTCCAGACCTGAACAACACCAAACAAAAACAGGAGCCCATAGGCTCCTGAACTAGCTAAATGGCGGGATGTACGAGACTCGAACTCGCGACCTCCGACGTGACAGGCCGGCGCTCTAACCAACTGAGCTAACACCCCGCATGGTGTCTGCGTAAAATGGCGGGATGTAGGAGACTCGAACTCGCGACCTCCGACGTGACAGGCCGGCGCTCGAACCAACTGAGCTAACACCCCGAATGGTGTCTGCGTAACATGGCGGGATGTACGAGACTCGAACTCGCGACCTCCGACGTGACAGGCCGGCGCTCTAACCAACTGAGCTAACACCCCGCGTTTCAGCAGCCCGTATAGTATACGCACTACCCCTTTTGCGCGCAAGCCCCAATTTCGAGAAATTTCGAACAAGCGGCAGACGGCCCTACTGGGCCTCGCGTAGGCTTCCCTCGAAGGTGAAACGGCCCATCTTCGTACCGCCGAGCACGTGCACGTGCAGATGGCTCACCGTGGCCGCCGAATCGGGGCCGGTGTTCACCACGGTGCGGTAGCCCGACTCGCCCACGCCCTTCAAGCGGGCCACCTCGGGCACCACGGCCATCATGTGCCCGATGACCTCGGCCGGCACGCCGTCGGCCAGGTTGTCGTAGTGGGTCTTCGGCACAATGAGGGTGTGCACCGGCGCCTCGGGCTCGATGTCGTCGAAGGCGTAGCACACATCGTCCTCGTATACCTTGGCCGAGGGAATCTCGCCGGCCACGATCTTGCAGAACAGGCAGTCGTCCATGGGAATTCCTTTCGCATCTTCCAACGCTCCCATGATAACGGCAATCACGGTTTTTGGCTTGAAAACAACGGTTTTGAGACGCGAACGCTTCAAACAGCGGCCGTCGGGGTTGCGTTTCCTGGCCAAACGCGACGCTTATCACGCAGTTCGACCGTTCGAGAGGCGCCCTGCGTAACAAAACCGTTCATTCCAAGCCAAAATACGGAATTTTTACCCGCAGGCGGACCCGCGGTACCGGGCGCTTCCGCCTCAGCGGGCCTCGCGCTGGACCACGCGCAGGAAGCTGACAGGGTGCAGGCCCTCGGCGGCGTGCCCCGCCGCCACCGTGGCCGCCGAGAGCTCGCGCAGGAAGGCATCGGCTCGCAGGCTACCCGTGGGCTTGGCCTCAAGGGTGAAGCGCACCGTGGCGCCGTCGTGCTCCACCGGCCCCACCAGGAAGTCGGCCGTGGTAAGCACCTTCTCCTTCTTCTTACGCACCACGGTGATGGTCTCGGGCACCACGATGGCCGCAGGCGCCTCGGACAGGCGCACCTCGTAGGTGCTCACCGGGCACGCCACGCTGGCGGCCGGGGCCTTGGGCTCCACATAGACCGCCGCCGTCGGCATGAGATCGGCCGGGCTCGCCTCCTGCAGGGCGGCAAGGGCCTTATCGGGCGCCAGGTAGTCGGTGAGGAACAGATCGAAGAACTCAGCGGTACCCCCTACCCCCACTGGCAGCGCCGCCCCGAAGGCGATGCGCATGTGCGGCGAGAACCCCTGGCTTACGGCGTAGGGCAGCCCGGCCCGACGCACGGCGCGCTCCAGGGCCCGAGCCAGCTCCAGATGGGACAAAAGCGCGAGCCGCCCGGTCTCCTGGAAGGTGACGCGCAGGCGGAACAGACGCGGATCGGCCATTATCGGATCGCCTCCTCTTCAGAAGTTCCCTCGGCTTCGGCCTGCGGCCTCCGCTCGGGATGACACGCGACCGCGACATCTCCGCAGGCAGCAGCCACCTTGCGGTAGGGGTTGCGCGCCGGGGCGTCGCCTTCCTTGGTCGGCCGCTCCTCCATCAGCTCGATATCCAGACCCAGCGTGGGGCATGCCCCGCAGGCCGAGCAGTTCTCGAAGGTGCAATCGGGCGTGGTGATGCCCGCCTCGGCCCGCTCGCGCTCCCGTGCCAGGAACTTCGGCGACACGGCAGCCGTGATGTGAGCCCAGGGCAGCACGTAGTCGGTGCCGAAATCGGCCTGGGCGATGCGGGCCGGATCGATACCCAGCGCTTCGGCGGCCTCCGTCCACGCCTCCTCGTTGAAGTGCTCGGTCCAGGCATCGAAGCGGGCGCCGCGCGCCCAAGCCTCCTCCACCCAGTCGGCGGCCTCGCGGCCTCCGCGGCTCATGACAGCCTCCACGAATGACGTCTTCGGGTCGTGGTAGTGCACGTCCACCGCCTTGTACTTCACCGAGCGCTTCAGAAGCCCCACACGGCGCAGGGTCTCCTCGGGAGAGATCTGCCCGTCCCACTGGAAGGGGGTCTGGGCCTTGGGCACGAACACGGCGACCGACACGCTCATGCGCACGCTGCCGCGCTGGTCGGCCGGCACGGCGGCCTTGGCGCGGTCGTAGGCGCGCTGGGCCAAGCTCGCGATGCCCTTGATGTCGTCGTCGGTCTCGGTGGGCAGGCCCACCATGAAGTACAGCTTGCAGCGCCGCCAGCCGGCCGCGAAGGCCGCGTCGATGGCGCCGAACAGGTCGTCCTCGGTCACGTTCTTGTTGATCACGTCGCGCAGCCGCTGAGTGCCGGCCTCGGGCGCGAAGGTAAGGCCGCCCTTCTTCTGGCCGGCCACCAGCTCGGCCATCTCAACGCCGAAGGAGTCCAGGCGCTGGGAGGGCACGCTCACGCGCACGCCGCGGCCCGCGCAGGCCGCGTTCACCCGCGCAAGTATCTCGGCGATCTGCGAGTGGTCGGTGGACGACAGCGACGTCAGGCTCACCTCGTCGTAGCCGGTCTCGGCGAGACCCCGCTCCACAGCCGCCACGATGTTGTCGGCCGAGCGCTCGCGCACCGGGCGGTACATCATGCCCGCTTGGCAGAAGCGGCAACCGCGGGCGCACCCGCGCAGCACCTCCACGTTCAGGCGGTCGTGCACCACCTCGGTGTAGGGCACCACCATGGGCTCCATGGCATCCGATGCGGCAAAGCCCGCGAACACCCGCTTGTCCACCACTGCCGGCACATCGGGAAACAGCGGCTCCGCCCAGCTGCCGGCCTCCTGGGCCTCCTTTTCGCTCCGCCAGCGGTACAGGCTCGGCACGTAGGTGCCGGGAATGGCCGCCAAAGCCCGCAGGATGTCGGCCCGGCGCGCGCCCTCGACGCGCAGCTCGCGGATGCGCCCGAGCACTTCGGGCAGATGTTCCTCGCCCTCGCCCACCAAGATGGCGTCGAAGAAGGGCGCATAGGGCTCGGGGTTGTAGGCGCACGGGCCGCCGGCCAGCACGATGGGGTCGTCCTCGGCGCGCGCCTCGGTGCGCAGCGGGATGCCCGCCAGATCCAGCGTCTCCAGAATGTTCGTGGCCGCCAGCTCGTGGGGCAGCGTGATGCCCACCGCATCGAACTCGGCCACCGGCGCGCAGCTCTCCAGCGAGAACAGCGGCACGCCCTCCTCGCGCATGAGGTCGGCCATGTCCACCGCCGGCAGGAAGGCGCGCTCGGCCCCCATGCCCTCGGTGGCGTTCACGGCGTTCACCAGAATGCGCACGGCCTGGTTGGCCTGGCCGAGCTCGTAGGTGTCGGGATATATCATGCAGAACTGGAAGGGCGCGTCGTCCTTCACCACGCAGCCCCACTCGTGGTTCAGATAGCGTGCAGGACGCTCGATGCGCGCAAGCAACGGCTCCACACGCGGCCACAGGTTAGTGCTTGGCATGGGCGCCCTTTCCGCTCTTGGCCGACTTGCCGCGCAGCGCGCGGAACGCCGAGACGCCGGCGTCCTTGGCAGCATCCACCACCTTGCGCCCCACGGGCGTGTCCGCCGCCTTCCCGGCAGCCTCCACGGCCTCGTTGCGCGCCTTCTGCACCACATTGGCCACGCCCACGATGTCTCCCCCGGCCTCGAAGTACTCGATGGCGGCACGTCCCATGGCCTCGGTGCCCGCGAATCCCACGGCACCCTTCACCGCCCAGCCCAGCACCGGCACCACGCCGGCGGCCGACCGCGCGATGTTGCGGAACAGGAAGGCACCGCCCACCACGGCGGCCAGCTCCTTGATGCGCTCGGCCGACAGCGGCTGGCCGTAGGCGGCGGCGATCTGCAGCAGCATCTTCGCCTGGTTCAGCGTCATGATGGGCATGTCGGCGCCGGGAATGAACACCACCACGCCCACGCCGGCGTTCTGGATGGAAGTGGCGCGCACCGCGTCCAGCGACAAGGGGCGCCGCACGAAGGGAAAGGCCAGGGCGAAGGCCAGCTTTTTATCGCGGCAGGCGGCGATGATCCACTCCCCCATGCGGCGATCCAGCGTGGCAGTGGCCTCGTCGTCAAGCGCGATGGGCTCGACCGACGCCGGCCCCTCCTCCACGGGCACCGCATGCTCCAACGCCTCTGCCACCGCAGCCGCCTCCGGCTCGCCCTCGCCCGTGCGCCCGGCCGTCAGACGACGCGTCAGCGTGGCCGCCGCGTCCGAGAAAGGCGTGGGATCGGTCATCTGGGGCGCCACCAGGTCGCCCTCGGGAATGGCATAGCCCGCCTCCTCGGCAGCCGCCGCCACAGCCGCCGGCGAGCAGGTGACCACCATCACCGGAATGCCCGCGTTGCGCACGTGGGCCGCGGCCTCGCCGATGCGCGGGCTGTCGCCGGCCACGATGACGGCCATATCGTCGTGGCCATAGGGCTCGGGCAGACCGTCGCCCAAATAACCCAGGGTCACCCGGGTGCGGGCGCCAGCGCTGGCGAACGCGCTGCGCACGTGGCCCACCACATCGCCCGGAGCCGTCTCGTCCAGGTACACCGACACCGCCAGCGGCGTGTTGCGGGCGGCATCGATGTCGGTGGCCGCACGAAGCAGCGCGGGAATATCGATGGGAAGATTCATTTAGGCAGCCTTCCTTCCTTGGGTTGATCGGTGCGACCACACCGAACCGATAAGCCCGATCAGGGCAAAGTTCACGACCATGAACGACGATCCGTAGCTGACGAACGGCAGCGGGATGCCCGTAATGGGCATCAGCCCCACGTCCATGCCGATATTCTCCAGAATCTGGAACAGCCACATGCCGATGACGCCCATCACGATGAGCATGCCGAACAGGTCGTCGGCACCCCGTGCAATGGACAGGCATATGGCGATGAGCGCACCGTACAGAGCAATGAGCACCACCACACCAGCGAAGCCCATCTCCTCGGCCAGCACGCAGAAGATGAAGTCGGTGGGCGCCTCGGGCAGAAAGCCGTGGGTCGACTGAGTGGCGTTCAGAAGCCCCTTGCCGAACAAGCCCCCGCTGCCGATGGCGATCTTCGCCTGGGCCAGGTTGTAGCCGTCGCCCGACAGGTCGCCCTCGGGATTCAGGAACACCAGCAGGCGGCTGCGCTGGTAGTTCTTCAGCAGGCGGTACTCCCACGTGCCGTCGGACTGCTGGTACTTCAAAAGCTCGTCGAGGGCGAACACCGCCGCGATGGCCGCAATGCCCGCCACCACGGTGATCAGCAGATAGCGGCCCTTGGCCCCGGCCATCACCATGATCACCGCCGAGATGGCCAGATACACCAGACCGGTGCCCAGGTCGGGCTGGGTCATGATGCACGCGAAGGGAATGAGCAGCATGCCCAGGGCCTTGCAGTACTCGCGCCAGTCGTCCAGCGTGCCCTGGTAGCGGGCCAGCAGGCTGGCAGCGAACAGCACCACCGTCACCTTCGCGAACTCGCCGGGCTGCACCTGCATGCCGATGTTGATCCACGACTGGGCGCCCTTGGCCTCCACGCCGATGACGGGCAGATGCGGCGAGAGGATGAGCACCACGTTGATGACAAGCAGGGCCGTGGTCATGTTCGCCAGGCGCCGGTAGTCGAAGTGCCACAGCAGCACCATCAGCACCACGCCCACGCCCACGCCGGCCAGCTGGCGGGTGAAGCTGTACTTCTCGTCGCCGTACACCGCCGACCAGCACACCAAAAGGCCAAAGCCCACCAACAGCGCGATGACCAGCAGGAAGGGCCAGTTGAAAAACGCCAGCGGAGCGGGCTTGCCCGACCGCTTCGGCGCCTGATGGGACGCGCGCCCCCGTTGGGAGGCGTGCACGGAATGAATCTGGGGAAGCTCGGCCACGGGATGCTCCTAGTCGGTTCGGCTGGAAGAGTCCACGGTCAGTTCCACCGATTGGCCGGTGGATCCGGCGATGCGGCCCACCTCCACATCGGATACGCCCTCCTGGGAGGCGATAAGGGCGCTCATCACCTCGGCCACCACGGGCGCCGCCGTGGCCGAGCCGCCGCCGCCCTGCTCCACCACGCAGGCCACCACGTACTTCGGGTCGTTGTAGGGGGCGTAGGCCACGAACCAGGCCGTGTCGCCGTCCTGGCCCGCCTTCTCGCCCGTGCCCGACTTGCCGGCGGCGTCGATGCCCAGCTCCTCGAACAGGGGCCCCACGCTCTTCGACTCGCGCACCATGTCGTGCAGCGACTCGCGCACGTAGTTCAGATGCCCCTCGTTCACCTCGGGCACGCGGACCACCTCGGGCTGGTAGGTCACCACCGTCTCGCCCTCGCCGTTGCGCACCTCGCGCAGCACGTGGGGCTTCATGATCTGGCCCGTGGCCACGCCGCCGTAGGCCGCCGCGATCTGCAGCGGGGTCACCAGCACGTCGCCCTGGCCGATGATCATGTTCGTGTAGTCGCCGCCGCGCCAGCTGGCCTCGGAGGGCCGGTTGCGGAAAGTCTCGGCCTTCCACTCCGGCGTGGGGATGAGCCCCACCGACTCGCCGGCCAGATCCACCCCGGTGCGCTCGCCGAAGCCGAACTCCTCAAGATACTCCTGCAGAGCCGTCTCCGACAGCTCGCCGGTGCCCGCCGGGCCGCGGTCGTAGAACCCCTTGGCTATCTCGTAGAACACGGTGTCGCAGGAGTTCACGATGCCGCCGTGCAAGTCCAGCGTGCCGTGGCCGTCGTGGTTCCAGCACTTCTGCACGTCGCCGCTGCCGAAGCCGTCCCACTCGCCTGTGCAGTTCCACGTACTCGTCTCGGTGGCGGTGCCGTACTCCAGGCCCGCCAGCGACGTGAAGGCCTTGAAGGTGGAAGCCGCGGGGTACTGGCCGGAAATGGCGCGGTTGTTCAGGGGCTGGTAGGCCTTGTTCTCCTTGCGGTCGTTGTAGATGTCCATGATCTCCTCGGAGATGGACCCCGTGAAGTTAGTAGGATCGAAGGTGGGATAGCTGGCCATCACCAGCACCGCGCCGTCGCGCACGTCCAGGGCCACCACAGCCCCCGAGGTGCCGGTGCCCCGCCCGATCACGCCCGAGGGGGCGATCAGCTTGGCCAGGGCCGCGTCGGCCACGTACTGGGCCTTGGCGTCGATGGTGAGGTACAAATCGGATCCCTTGGAGTCCTGCACGTCGCTCATCACCGAGATGCGGCGACCGGCCGCGTCCACCATCACCTTGCTCTCGCCGTGCTCGCCGGCCAGCAGCTGGTCGTAGGACGCCTCCACGCCGGCCTTGCCCACGGTGTCGATGGACAGGATCTGCCGCCCGTCGCGATTGGCCTTCAGGTCGTCTTCGGAAGGCGAGCCGGTGTATCCCAGCACATGGGCGGCCAGGGCGCCGTAGGGGTAGGTGCGGCTCGCGCGCTCCTCCACGGTAATGCCGGGGAACGCGTCGGCATGCTCGGCAATGAAGGCCACGTCGCGCAGGCGCACGTCGGAGGCCACCACGCGCAGGCTCTGGGCGCCGGCCGATGAGTCCTTGATGCGCTGCATGACCACGTTCGCGGGCAGCCCCAGCACCGTGGCCAAACGGCGCACCACATCGCGGTTGTCGGCCACGTCCGGGTCGGCCAGCACGGTCTGGCTGGCCTCGTTCACCACCAAGGGCGTGCCGAACATGTCATAGATGCAGCCGCGGGGGGCGGGCGTGTTCACCGTGGTGTACAGGTTCTGCTCGGCGGCGTCGGCATATTCGGAATTGCCCAGGATCTGCATGCTCCACAGCTTCGCCGCCAGCACGCCGAAGATAGCTGCGGCGGCAGCGCCCATGGCCGCGAACCGGCCGGTCAGGCCGTCGGAGGGCTTCTGGGCAGCAACGTTGTCGGACGACGACACCGTCACATCGCCCTCGCGTGCGGCCTTGGCCGATGTGCGCCGCTCGAAGGGAGACGAGCCCACGCCCACGGTGTCCAGCTGGCGCACGCCCTTGGTCTTTCCCACCGAGGGCGCGGAGGTGCGCGAGCGCACCACGAAGGCGACGGCGATGACCACTATGGCGATAAGGGCGGCCACCAGGGCCGCGATCAGAGCGACGAGCACAGCTCACCCCCTCCTAGCGCAATTGGGGCGTTCCCGGCTGTCCCAAGGGCTTCCCCACCAGAACGCGAATCGCTATCGGATAGAACAGCAGGCCGACCACGCAGTCGTACAGCATGCAGGGCAGCACCCGGTACAGGAACGCCTCCCCGAAGGAGACGCCGGCGCCGCAGGCCACCACGATGATGCCGTAGAGCACCTCGACCAGCATGATCGCCGCCAGCAGGACGACCGCCGGCATGAACAGGGTATCGTTGTTGAGGGCCTGAAAGGCCCGGGATGCCAGAAACGTTACCAGCACGAGCACAAAGGCCATAGCCCCCACCGGACCGCCCCCCATCAGATCGAACAGCAGGCCCAGCACGAAGGGCAGCACGCAGCCGGCCTGCTGGGGGCAGGCCACGGCCCGTACCACGCAGAACACCACGATGAAGTTGGGTACGGCAGCTGCCAGGGCGATAGCCGGGGCCACGATGATCTGCAGCAGCACGGCCACCACGCCGCCGACGATGCCGGCGATGGTCTCGCGGGTCAGCTCCATCAGTTCCCATCCCCCTCGGAGGAGGCGGTATCGGCATCGGCATCGTCCGCGTCAGCGTCGTCGCCGCCGGTCATGCCGGCATCGTCCGCAGCGCCATCGGCCTCGGCGTCGCCGCCCTCCACCGGCACCACGGGCACACTGCGGTCCACGGCGTCGGAAGCGGCGCTCAGCACCACGGTGGCCTCCTCCAGAAGCGCCACCGAGCCGTTGGGAGCCACCACGATGCGGCGGCTGTCGTTGCCGGCGCTGCCCTCGACCCGGGCCACCGTGCCGATGATGAGGCCGGGGGTGTAGCTGCCGCCCAAACCGCTCGTCAGCACCACATCGCCCACCTGGATGTTCACGTCGGCGCCGATGTTCTCCAGATACAGCAGGCCGTCCAGCGAGCCGCGCACGATACCCTCGGCGCGGTTCGACTGCACCATGGCCGCCGCCCCCGATTGCGGGTCGGACAGCAGGCGCACGCGGCAGCTGTTGGGCGAAACGGAGATCACCTGGCCGATCACGCCCGTGGCGCCCATCACGGTCAGGCCCGTCTCCACGCCCTGGTTCGAGCCCACGTCCAAGGTGACGTCCTGGTTCCACGCGTCGGTGGAACGGCCGATCACCCGGCCCACGGGCCCTTCGATGTCGTAGGCGTCGCGCATGCCCAACAGCGCCTCCAGGCGCTGGGCGGCCAGCCGGTACTCCTCGGCCTGCACGGCCAACTCGGCCAGCTGCGCGTTCTGGTCTTTCAAGGCCGCCAGGGTCTCGGGCGACGCGGCTGCGTCCTCGGCCGCCTCGCCGGCGCCTTCCACAGCGGTGCCCAGGGGAATGCCCAGCTGCTGCAGGGGCGCCACGGCACCCTCCACGGCGGTTTGCACCTTGTGCAGCGGGCCGCCTGCGCCCTCGGCGGCGTACACGCCGATCAGGGCCACGGCCAGCACGAGGGTAATGATGAGCGGAACCCGGCCCATGGGCGCGGGGCTGTTGTTCTGGAAGTTGAGGGCCATGCGGGTCGCGTCTGCCCTACTTGGAGCGCATGAGGGTCTGCTTCAGGGCCGTCGGCGTCTCCAGCACCTTCAGGCAGCCGGACACCACGTTGGTCAGCGCCGTCTCCGACACCCACACGGGAATCTCCAGCTTATCGGTGAGATAGCGATCCAGGCCCGACAGCAAACCGCCACCACCCGTCAGCAGAATGCCGTTCTGGATGATGTCGGAGGCAAGGTCGGGGTTGGTCTTCTTGAAGGTGTCCTTGATGTGCAGCACCATCTCCTCGATGGGCGCCTGAAGTGCGGCGCGCACGTCCTCGGACTGGATGGTCACTTCCTTGGGCTGCTCGGTGTATACGTCCTGGCCCGAGATGATCATGTCGCGCTCGCGACCGTCTTCGAAGGGCAGGATGGAACCGATCTTGATCTTGATAACCTCGGCCGTGCGCTCGCCGATCTTGATGCCCAGAAGGTCGCGCAGGTGCATGGCAATGGCCTCGTCCAAGCGGTTGCCGGCCAAGCGCAGCGAGCTGGAGGTCACGATGCCGCCGAGCGAGATGACGGCCACTTCCGTGGTGCCGCCGCCGATGTCCACCACCATGCTGCCGGTCGGCTCGGTCACGGGCAGATCGGCACCCATGGCCGCGGCCATGGGCTCCTCGATGAGGTAGGCCTGGCGCGCGCCGGCCTGGATGGCGGCCTCGAACACGGCGCGCTTCTCCACCGAGGTGGCGCCGCAGGGGATGCAGATGACGATGCGGGGCTTGGGCTGCCAGGGGTACTTCCGCTCGGAGGCCTTGTTGATGAAGGCCGACAGCATGGCCTCGGTCACGTCGTAGTCGGCGATCACGCCGTCCTTCAGCGGATGCTCCGCCGAGAAGGCATCGGGCGTGTGGTTGATCATGTTCTTCGCCTCGTGGCCCACGGCCAGCACGCGATGGGTGGACTTCTCTATGGCGACAACAGAGGGCTCGTTGATGACGATGCCCTCGCCGGTAATGGCAACAAGGGTATTGGCAGTCCCCAGGTCGATGGCCATGTCGGCGGACATCTGGCCGGTCAGGCTGGAGAACATATCAAGGAATGACATACAGGCAAACCCTTCGAGTACGTATAGGTTACAGTCAGCCTTAGATTTTAGCACACGCCCCGCTTGGGCGTAGAAACTCCATAGGTAGAAGGCGCTCCTCACCGCTGCTCGAGGCGAATGGCAGCGGCCAACTCGAGTACATCGTGGCGCGACCCCACGCCCATCTTCTCATAAATGTGACGCACGTGGGTCTTCACCGTATTGTCCGATATAACAAGCTCGCGGGCAATGCGCGCGTTGCTGTAACCCTGCAAAAGCAGCAACAGCACATCCCCTTCCCTCGCAGACAAGCTCGGGTAGCGCTCAGCGAGCAGATCGCGACGCACCATGGCGATGTCGGCCTCGCTCGCAAAAGGCCCCCTGATAACGTGCTCGACTTTGCGCCCCCGCGCCAGCAGCAGCGCCGCCATGAGCACGGCGTAGAGCACCAGCAGCGACACCAAAGCGACAGCGGTCAGATCAAGGCCGAAGAGGCTGCGCACCATCCCGCCGCACAAAACACCGAACAGCTGGCAGAAAGCCACCGCGCTGATAAGCCGCGCATTCAAGCGCCACAGCCCCTCCCCCACCTGTCGCGACGGCGCTGTCCCGCACAAAGTCAACGATCAGGCCGTAGAGGCACAGAAGCGACGCCTGGGCAATGACGTTAGCGATCGCAGAGAAGGGAGCCGCGCCGGAAAAGGGCAGCATGAGAGCGCCCGTAGCGATGAGCACGAGCACCGCTATCTGCAACGCCGCTGCATCGCCGATCCAGCGGATCCCTGCGAGCACTGCAACGGCCAGCACAGAGCCGGCGGCCATGAGCCCCGCTTGGTACGAGAGCAGCATGCCGCCGTCCACCGCATCGGCCTCAAATCCCACGAGGCCGAGAAACAAAGCAAGCACGACACACGATAGGAGCAGGGAGACCAGACGCGGGCAGCGCGCACCGCGCAACCGACCGCCCGCGTCGGCCACCCCATCAGCTCCCGACGAGTCCGCCTGCTCCTCCCCTTCCGCCTTTCCGGCCCGTGCTTCGGAAAACGGGTGGCCGAGAGCGAGCAGGGCGGTAAGGGAGATCACAGGCAAGAGGAAGAGGACACCAAGAGCCGCGCCGTCCATCAGCACGATTAACACCGAGTCGACCGCCCCGGCAACCGCTAGACCGCCGACGAACACTCCTCGCGAAGGCCGCCCGCCCGCAGCGAGCATGCAGAGGAGCAGATGAATGTAGATAAGCTCGCCGACGCCGCAGAGGACGCCGCCCGCCACCACCGATTCCAGCGAGGCACTTGCCCCCAGCACGCAACCGCCGCCCGCCACCATCGCAGCGACAGCCGTCCCGGCGATAGCAGCTAAGGGAAGGCGACGAGCAAATCGCCCGAAGACGGGAAAAGCGCCCAAAGCGAAAGCGAGCACGATAACGGCCGCAGAGGCAGCCAGCCAGGCTTCATCAGCACGCGGGTGAGACAAAGGAAAGAAAGGCACCGATATTAGCGGTGCGGGAACTGCACGCAACACGAGACGATGCCAAGCTAGGAACGTCCCCCAGGCCAACGCGACGCCCACGTCTTCCTTCTGGGACCAAAACCGCCGCCATCCCCTTGACGCAAACCTCATCGATGCATCCTCCCCGATCGACACTTTGGCTGACACTATAGCATGGGCGTCATTGAGCGACAGGCTCCCATCGCCTGAAATGCCCTCATCATTTGCGGGTGATTTTGCCGCCCGAGGCACCATCACCCCCGAAATAGGATGGCGAACCGTACATCGACGGCCATGATGGCCCCTGGCACGAGTCAGCCGCGCGATGCGCGGCGCCTCGCGCCCGCACGACAAACCGATAGGAGAGGATGCACGCATGAATGCACGAGACATGAGGGGATTGCTTAACTTGGACCGCCGGGGCTTCTTCAAGGCAGCGGCCGGCGCCGGCGTGGCGACGGCCATGGGAGGAGTCCTCGCAGGCTGCGCCCCGCAACCGAAAAGCGCAGCGAGCGCTACCGATGAGCTGGCCGCCACCGGTACTTCCTGGCTCGGGGAGGCGCCTGTTATCGACGAGTCTGAGATCACCCAGACCATCGAGGCCGATATCATCGTCGTGGGCGGCGGCAACGCCGGTACCATGTGCGCCTGCGCCGCCGCCGAGAACGGTGCGACGGTGGCGGTCATCGAGGCCCAGGCCAAGGCTGATATCTTTTACTACGGACTGCACGATATCGCCTCCATCAACTCGCAGTACGTGCTCGACAGCGGTCTCGAGCCCATCAAGAAGGGGGAATTTCTAGCCGAGTATCAGCGCCGAACCCACAACAAGACCAATCCCCGCCTCGTGAAGAAGTTCATCGACGCGAGCGGCGAGATGGTCGATTGGCTCGTGGGCAAGGCACCCCAAGAGGTGCTCGACAAAGCCCATGTTGCTCACTTCACGACCAACAGCGAGTACTTCAAGCTGGGGAGCAGCCTCAACGGATTCAAATGCTGGCCGGGCTATGTACAGATCGACTTCCAGACCACCGCGCCCGCGCTCATCGCCGAGGCCGAGGCATCAGGAGCCACCTGGTACTGGGAGCACAGCGGCGTAGTGCTGGAGACCTCGACCGAAGAGGTGGCCGTCCAGAAGGAGACTGTGGACCCCTCAGGCGCTGTCACCTTCATCGACGCCACCGAGCCCCGCACGACCGTGAACGCCGTCATCGCCCAAGATGCCGAGGGCAACTACCTGCGCTTTGTCGGCACGAAGGGCATCGTGCTCACCTGCGGCGACTACGGCGGAAATCCGGAAATGTACGCAGCGCTCCAGGATGAGCAGCGTTGGCTGTTCGAGAGCCACGGCCTTGATGCCGAGGATCTGCATTGCATGGGCTTCGGCCGCGACGGCAGCGGTATCAAGATGGGCCTGTGGGCGGGTGCCACGCTCGATCCCGGCCCGCGCTGCCTGGTATCTCCCCAGGTCATGTATGAGAGCACTGATTTCGCCACCAATGTACTGCGCTGGGGATCGGGCTTCAACGCCGCGGCCGCCGAAGTGGCAGCCGGCGCGGGAGGCGCAAGCCAAAACCCCTGGGGCACGCCCTTTGTCTGCGTCGACGGCAGCGGTAAGCGCTTTACTGACGAGACCTTCCTCGGCATCTTCGGCACTCTGTCCCAGGTCGAGCGCCGCAAGCCAGGCCGCTACTACTTCTTCTTCGACAACAAGTGGAAGGAGACCATGGCCCGCATGGCGCCGGAGCACTTCTCTCAACCCGTCGGCGTACCGGACAGCATCAGCTACGACGATCTGTTCAACTCCTGGGTAGAACGGGGGGCCAAGGGTGCGCCCACCGAGGAAGGGGGCACGGTCTGCGCCTGGGCCGCGAATTCTCTCGATGAGCTGTTCGACTACATGGGGCTCGATGAAGCCATGAGGCCGACGGTAGCTGAGGAGATCGCCCGCTATAACAGCTTCTGCGAAACGGGAGAAGACGAGGACTTCGGTCGAGATGCCAACCTGCTGCAGTCCATCACCGAGCCACCCTTCTTCGGCATGTACAGCGTGTTCGAAAAGCCCATGACGGGCACGGTGACCCTGAACGGCCTTGTCATCGATGACGACCAGCGCGTGCTCGATGCCAACTACAACCCTATCGAGGGCCTTTACGCGAGCGGGAACAACAGCGGCGGCCGCTTCGCCGTGCAGTACTCCACCCCCATGTCGGGTCTTACGCTGGGCTTCGCCATGACACTTGGCCGCGAGCTGGGCAAGGGGCTGGCCACGGGAACGATCTAGCACCGCGCAACCGACCGCCATCAATCCTCAGCACGGCCTTTCCCTCCCCGGCCGCTGCAGGCAAAGGGCACCTATCGCCGATAGGTGCCCTTCCGTTGCAGAGGCAAAGTCGCGCTGGCGTAGAAACTCCATGGGCAGAAGGCGCTCCTCACCGCTGCTCGAGGCGAATGGCGGCACCGGTTGCGGGAGGCGGGGCGCCCGTTGTGCGCAGCGGAGGGCACCCCTTGTGCGCGACCAATGTGGCACTTGATTTCGAAAAGTTGACGTTTTTCGGAAGCCAAGAAAGCAATACGTTATAGTCCGAAGCTTTGACCAGGCATTATACAAAAAGAGCTTGCAAATCTCTGGCGCAAAAGAGCGAAAAGTTGACGCGAGCGTCAACTTTTCGAAATCAAGTGCCACTTTCGGCCCGCGGCAATGGCAGCGCGGGCCGGCTCATGCGCGCCGCGATGGCCCCACGAGAAAAAGGCAGCGCCGCATAGCCCTCTGCGGCGGCGTCGGGGCGGCGCGGAGGCGGCTCGGGGCCTAGTGCACGCTGCAGGATAGGCAGGGGTCGTAAGCACGCATGAGTTTCTCGATCTCCAGGCGAATGATCGTCGACCTATTCTAGCAGGTCGTCCACCATGCTCTTGGCCAGATCGATGAGCGCCGCCGCCGTTTCGGAACGCGTGCCTTTCTTCCAGCAGGCATAGATGGGCATGGAGGATTCCGCAATGGGAATGCACACCGAATACGGATCGTAGAACTGCGCCACATGACGCACGCAAATGCTCACCCCGTAGCCTGCATCCACCAGCACACGCACGCTCTGGGGATCGAAAAGGAACTCGGTATTCGAGCCAACATCCCCGATATGGTCCTCGCGCGCCAGCAAGTCTCTCTCAGAAAGGAGAATCTTGCGCACGCCGGCCAGCTCCTCAGGAGTGACGGATTCCGCCGATGCCAGAGGGTGGTCCTTCGGCACCACGGCAACATGAATGTCCTCGAACAACTGAACACGTTCCAGCCAATCGAGCGAAGCCACATAATCGCCGTAGCCCGTCATGAACACGACGTCAAAGTCATCGCGATTCAATCCCTCCACCAGATCGCGAGCGAGAGCCTGTTGGAGCGAGACCTCCACTTCAGGAAACCGATCGCGAAAAGCCGCCAGAATAGAGGGCAGCAGCGGGTGCATCACGTCGCCGTAGCAACCAATGCGCAGCGCCGACCCTTCGCCGCATGCCGCCCGTCGAACCTTCTCTTCCGCATCGGCCAGGGCAGTAAGGATGGAGTCGGCGCTCACTTGCAGCGAACGACCCGCCGCCGTGAGCTGCAGACCTTCCTTTGTGCGAGCGAACAGCTTCACGCCCAGCGTTTTTTCCAATTCGTTCATTTGGTAGGTAACAGCCGCCTGGGTAAGAAACAGATCCTGGGCGGCCCTCGTAAAATTCAAATAGCGCGCAGCTGCTACGAAGCAGCGCAGTTGGTGGTCGTTCATGGCAATCCTCCCGTCTCCCAACGCAACCAGCCTGCCCGGCACGAACCGGGCAGGCCAACATAGGGAGGGTTTGTATTATACGCCCAGGCGAGCAGCCTCGTCTTCCTACTTTCCGTACTGGTAGGCGTCCAGCGTGGTGCCGTTCGCCAGGTTCTGGCCGATGAGACGCCCGAAGGTGAGGGCGCGTCCGTGGCTGATGCCGGGCACCGCCACCGGGTAAGAGTTGGCGAAGAAATCGCCCTGCACGTTGCCGACGGCGTAGAGGCCCTCGATGGGCTCGTCCTCGTCGGTGCACACGCGGGACTCGGTGTCCACGTGCAGGCCGTAAGGGATGGCCAGGGTCCATGCGTTGACGCGGCAGGCGTAGAACGGGCCGTCCTCCACGGAGCTGAGGAAGCGCTCGGGGACGCCGAAGTCGTCGTCTACGCCGGCGGCGCACATGCCGTTGTAGCGGGCCACGGTGGCCTTCAGGTTGTCGGCGGGCACGCCAATCTTCTCGGCCAACTCGTCCAGGGTGTCGGCCTTCACGAACTCCTCATTGGCCACGGCGGCCTCAACATCGTCCTCCAGAGTGGCCATCCACGGCTGGGACTTGTGCGGCTCCTGCTTCTGCACGTGCTCGGGGTAGTGGGAGTCCCACACGGCCCAGGTAACGTTGTTCACGGAGTTCATACGGGCGTTGGTGACCGTGGGCTCATAGGCCATCTCGCAACAGAAGCGCATGCCGTCGTTGTTCACGTACAGCCAGCAGGTGTCGAAGCCGGGACCCATCACCGACAGCTGCACGGGGTGGACGAGCGGGGCCGGGTAGCAGCGGGAGCGCGCCGCGCCGATCTGCATGCCCATCACGATGCCGTCGCCGGAAGCGCCGCCCTCGGGGAAGTACGAGATGTTGTCGGCCTTGGCAGCCAGCGGGCACCAGGCGTTCACCATGTCGGGGTTGCAGGAGATGCCGCCGGTGGCCAAGATGACGCCCTTGCTAGCGTTCATGCGCTTGTAGCCCTCGTCGTCGGACACCACCACGCCGACCACCTTGTCGCCCTCCTTGACGAGCTGCTCGGCTTTGGTGTTGAACTTCACCGTTGCGCCGTTCTTCTGAGCGTCCTCGCACAGCATGGTCACCAGGTTGATGTTGGGGAACGGCTCCTCCTTCTCGGGGTTGATGAAGTTGTGGGCGGTGTAGCGCAACTGGCGGAAACGCTCCTCAAGCTCATACCAGTCGGAGCGGGCGGTCATCTGATCGTTCAGCACGACCTCCAGGCCGTACGCGGGGGCCATGTCGATGTAGTGGTTCAGCACGTCAGCGCTGTTCTCCACGAAGGTCTTGATGAGGTACCAGTTCGCCTGGGACTGGCTCCAGTCGTACACGAGACGCGCGGCCTCGCCCTTGTTGTACTCGTAACCCTTCTCGATCTGCAGCTTGGAGCCCAGGGCGGCGTTGTCCTGGCCGTGGGCCGTCACGCCCTCGAACTTCTCCACCAGCAGCACGTTGGCGCCTGCCTCGGCGGCAGACTGAGCGGCGGCGCAGCCGGCGATGCCAGCGCCGATCACCACGATCTCGTAGTCCTCCTCGGCCACGAAGTCGGTGATGGGCTCGAGCGGCTGCTCCCAGGAGTGGATGCTGGCGGCGCCTTCGGCAGCGCTATTGGAGTCGGAGCCCGTGTCGCTCAGAGTGTCAGACTGCTTGGGGGCGCAGCCAGCGAGCGCGCCCATGGCCAGAAGGCCGGCGCCCAGTCCGGTGGCGCCCAGAAAGTTGCGTCGAGAAATGTTGGTATCGGTCATTGTGCCCTCCTTCAGTGGTTTTCCGACGAGAGCCACTTTAACGACAAAGCAGCCGATTCGTTCCCAAAGGAATTTTTGGTCACCATTAAAGAAGTTTGTAACACCTGTTCAAAGAACAGGTTAACCATAAGAGAGGACCGCGGGAAGCCCGCGGTCCTCGTTTCTCGCTCTCGCAGTTCCCCTGTTCCCGTACTCCGCTCCCCTAGTGCACGCTGCAGGATAGGCAGGGGTCGTAGGCACGCACGAGCTTCTCGATCTCCAGGCGGATGAGGTCGGCGTCGTAGCCGGCAGCCGCCATGGTCTCGGCCAGCTGTCGCATGTCGGCCTCCAGATTCGCGATGTTCTGGGCCGTGGGCGTCATGATGGAGGCGCGCTGCACCCGTCCCTCGCCATCCAGTTCCAGCAGGTGGAACAGGGCGCCGCGCGGGGCCTCGGTAAATCCCACCCCGCGGCCGGCGCGCACGGTGAAGGGCACCGGCTCGCTCGTTCCCTCGAAATCGCCGTCGGCCAGGCGGCGGCAAAGCGCCGCGCAACGATCCAGCACGTCCACCAGCTCCACGGCCTGGGCGATGTTGTTGGCGAACGGGTTCAGCTCGGGCGGGC
Source organism: Adlercreutzia wanghongyangiae (assembly GCF_035989245.1). Lineage (NCBI taxonomy): Bacteria > Bacillati > Actinomycetota > Coriobacteriia > Eggerthellales > Eggerthellaceae > Adlercreutzia > Adlercreutzia wanghongyangiae. Next base: position 18,644 of record NZ_JAYMFF010000004.1, read on the forward strand.
GCAGGCCGGCCTTGGCGGCGGCATAACGCGCGTCCTTGCACAACGCGTCCCAACTGGCGTTCACACGGGCCAAGGCCGCGGTCATGTACGGCCGCCCCGTCTTGCGCACCCGGGCCAGAAACGCTCCGGAATGCCCCACGGGATACTCCTCGATGGCCTCTTCCACGTCCTGAGCCGAGAACTCGTCGCCGGAGCGCACGAAGCGGGCCGCATCCGACGTGCACACCGGATAGGCGCCGGGAGCCACCATGGCCAGAAGGTCGCCCTCGGTACGCACGTCCACGGTATCGAAGTCGCGAAACAGATCAACCGCCTCCAGGGCGAAGGCGCGCGCCTCGTCCATAGCATCGGCCATGCACCGGTACTCGGCGGAGTCCATCTCGTGGGTGAAACCGCCCACCACCGCCGTGATGGGATGGATGGACCGACCGCCCACCAGCGTGCACAGCTCGTTGCCCAAGGCCTTCAGCCCCAGCGCCTTCTGCAGCAGCTCGGGATTGGAGTCGGCCAGGGGGAACACCGACTTGTGGCCCAGGAAGTCGGGCGCGGCGAACACGAACAGGTGCGTGGCGTGGTTCTGCAGGTACGACCCGTACACCAGAAGCTCGCGCAGAGCGCGGGTACGGTCGGTCACCGTCACGCCAAAGGCATGCTCGATGGCGCGCAGGTCGGTGACCACGTGGCTGGCCGAGCAGATGCCGCACACGCGCGAGGCGATGTAGGGCACTTCCTCGAAGGAGCGCCCGCGCACCATCGACTCGAACAGGCGCGCCGGCTCCACCACCGCCATCTCGCAGCAGGTCACCTGCCCGTCCTCCATAACGAGGCGAATGTCGCCGTGGCCCTCAACCCGGGCCAGGTGCTCCACGTTGATGCGAACCGAGGTCATGGCCTACTCCTCCCCCGCCGCGCCCAGCGCCACGGCATTGAACATCTCCAGGGCGTCGTCGAAGCGACGCACCTCCAGACCGCGCTTGCCCACCACGTAGCGGGCGGCCTGCACATTCGCATCGGGGGAAAGACCCGCGCAGCCATTGCAGGGACGACCCATGGCCGGGCACTTCGCGCCACAGCCAGAACGCGTCACCAGCCCCAGGCACATCGTGTCGCGCCCGTAGAAGCACCCCTGCTCGTTGCGGGAGCACTCGCCGCACAGCACCGAGGTGGCTGGCAACGCGTTCGACCCGTACAGGGCCGCATCCAGCACGCGCACGAACTCGAGGGGATCGATGGGACAGCAGCTCACTGTGAAGTCCACATCCGCCACAGCGCTTACCGGCACCGGTGCGCGCAGATCGCCGCAGGCCGCCGGGGCCGCGTCGCCGTACACGGCGCGCACATGACCGTCCAGGTCGGCCGCGGCCATACCGGGAATGCCGCCGGTGGCCGCGCAGGCGCCGATGGCGATCACGCAGGTGGCCCGCTCGCGGGCCCGGCGCACGGTCTCGGCGGCCTCCTCGGTGGTCACGGCGCCCTCGATGACCGCCACATCGAACTCGTCGGGCATGGGCTCCGACGAGGTCAGCTGCCAGTAGGCCATGTCCACCTGGCCCAGCACGGCCAGCAGATGCTCTTCGATGTTGGTGATGTTGATCTGGCAGCCGAAGCAGCTGGCCAGCCCGATCAGCACCACACGCGGGGCGCGGCCGCCCTCGGGAATGGTCCGAATCTCGCTCATTTACATCGACCCCTGAATGTTCTTGGCTTCCCAGTAATTGAAAACGGGCCCGTCGATGCAGCAGTACTGGTGCCCCACCTGGCAGTGGCCGCACTTCCCCACGCCGCACTTCATATGTCGCTCGAAGCTCATGTAGATGCGGTCGTAGGGAATGTTCTTCTTGCGCATCTCCTGCACGACGAACCGGTACATAATCGGCGGACCGCACAGCACGCCGAAGGTGTTTGCCGGATCTATCTCCAAGTGCTCGAAAGGCTTGGTGACCAGGCCCACTTCCCCATCCCACGTCTCGTCGCCATGGTCGACGGTCAGGTGCAGCTCGAAGTCCTTGCGGTGCTTCCACATCTCGAACTGGTTGCGGAACATCACCTCGCCGGGGTTCTTCGAGCCGTAGATGATCGTGACCTTGCCGAAGTCGCTGCGCTCGTCGTGGATGTTGTTGATGAGCGAGCGCAGCGGCGCGATCCCGAGGCCGCCGGCCACGAGCAGCACATCGTGGCCGCGCATGGTGTCGATGGGAAAGCCGCGCCCGAAAGGCCCGCGAATGCCCACGATCTCGCCGCACTGCATCTGGTGCAGCCGCTCGGTGAAGCGCCCGGTGCGGCGCACGCACAGCTCGATGAAGCCCTCCTTGGTAGGCGAGCTGGAAATGGAGATGGGCGCCTCCCCCACGCCGAACAGCGACAACTCCACGAACTGCCCGGGTTCGTGGCGGAAGGCCTCGCGGATGCGCTCGTCCACCAGGCGGAACTCGAACAGCGTCTCGGTGGCCGTCAGCTCGGTCATAGATGTAATGCGCGCCGGCCAGGGCCGATAGGGGTTCGCGCGCATCATCTCGGCACCCGACAGCGGGCGCCCCTCATCATGGAAGGGATGGACGGACACCGCCGTGCTACTCGGCATCTTCGGCCCCCTTTCTCTCGAAGAACCTCAGCACCTCGATGGGGCTGATATCCACCTTGCAGGCCGTGGCGCACCGCCCGCAGCCCACGCACAGGCTGCGGTCGTACTTGGCCATGAAGCCGTTCAGCTTGTGGTACATGCGATGGCGCACCCGCTGGGCCGCCGTGGGCCGGAAGTTGTGGCCGCCGGCCACCATGGCGAACTGGGGCGACGTGCAGGCATCCCACACGCGCTCGCGCCGGCCGGTGGCCCCGCCCGGGTCCAGCGTGTCGCGGATGTCGAAGCAGTAGCAGGTGGGGCACACGTTCGCGCAGGCGTTGCACGACAGGCACCGACCGCCCAGCTCGTCCCAGAACGCATCCTCGTGGAAGGCATCCATGAGCATGGGAATCTCCTGGATATCGGGAATATCCCCGTTGAAGGCCTCCTGGCGCGCACGGGTGACGGCGCGGAAGGCGATGCGGTCCTCGTCGGTGGCCTCGCGCACCTCGCACGCCCCCTCCAGGATGTTCGCCCCCACCACCGAGCCGATGGACACCAGGTAGCGCTCGCCGATATCGGTGAGGAACAAATCGTAGCCGGGACGAGCCTCCTCGGCGTCCATCAGGTTGCAGAAGCAGTGGGCCTGGGGCATGCAGCCCACCCCCACGATAAGGGTGGCCGCGCGATGAGCCTGGTAGTACGGGTCGGGATAGCGCGCATCGTCGAACACGCTGTTCAGGTTCATGATGGCGTTGATGTCGCAGGCGTGCACCCCGAACAGCACCCGTGGGCGCACCTCGTCGGTATAGTCGGTCACCGCGTTGCCCTCGGCGTCGAACTCGAACAAGGTCTCCACGGCGGGCAGCAGGTACTTCTTCGGCGATGCCACCGTGGTGGGATAGTCCAGCACGATGTCGGCGGCATCGGCCACGGCGGAGAACGCGTGGCCCTCTCCGCGCTTGACCGGGGCGATGACTTCGTAGCGCTCCATAAAGGCCGCGACGAGCGAGGGCAGATCGTCACGGTCGATGACACGGTACAACATAGGCGATTCTGTTCCTTTGTCTCCCTGGGTCTTCTCCGTTGCCATCCATAGTAACGGCTGAGGGCCCCTCTTGCCTCCCCGGTTCGACTGACGGCCCCGAAAATCCAGATAGGGAAAAGAAAAAGCCCCTTTCGAGGCTTTCCAAGAGAATTGTCACCAACTCACATTTTTGGCAATGTGAGCGAGAAGCCCCGGAGTGCCGCATATCGGCGCAACCGGGGCTTCGCAGTGTCGACGTAATCTTCTAGTTGAAGAAGATGGCGATCTCGCGCTCCGCGGACTCGGGGCTGTCAGAACCGTGGATCACGTTCTCGTCCATGATCAGGCCGAAGTCGCCGCGGATGGTGCCAGGGGCCGCTTCGGCCGGGTTGGTGGCGCCCATGAGCGAGCGGCACTTGGCCACGGCGCCCTCGCCGGAGATGACCATCTTCACCACGGGACCCGAGGTAATGTAGGCGATGAGGCCGTCGTAGAAGGGCTTGCCCTCGTGCTCGGCGTAGTTGGCACGGGCCTGCTCGGGGGTGACCATGCCCAGCTCCATGCGCTCGACGGTGAGGCCGGCGCGCTCGAAGCGGTTGATGATCTCGCCGATGTGGCCGTTGCGCACGCCGTCGGGCTTGATCATGGAGTAGGTCTGCTGGATAGCCATGGGAATCCTTTCGAAAGAGGGGTTCGTATCGTGCAAACGGCCCGCGCGCGGGGCGACGGGCCGAACATGCCGGAATGGGGGCGCTTAGGCCTGGCTCGGGAAGTACAACTCGATGTTGGCGATCTTCCAGCCGATGCCGTCGCGCACCATGGAAATCTTGTAGGTGACCGTGCCGCCGTTCTCGGTGGCCGCCGTGGCGTACACCGTGGAATCGGCCATCGATCGGTTCATGCCGTCTACCGTGACGTTCGGGTCGACGATCACCGGATCGAGCATGGCCGTCACCTTCGCCTCGTCCAAGTCGGACGAGAACACCGTGGCCGTGGCAGCCGACGGATCGGCGAACAGCTCCTTGGTCACGGTCTCCTGGGTGGGGTACCCGAAGCCCTGGGTGTAGGCGAGCACGCCGGCCGCCGCGGCCAGCACGATGACCACCACGAAGAACAGCAGGATCTTCAGGCCCACGTTGCGGCGCTTGCGGTCCTGCTTGGCCAGGCCGCGCGACCACTGCTCCAGCTCGGCGTCGGTAGCCGTGAAGAAGCGGTCGTTGTCCACGTTCTCGTAGGCGCCCACGTAGCCGGGGAAGCTCTGCGGGTCGGCCTCGTAGGGCTCGTCGTAGTAGAAGGGGTCGACCGGCTGCTCGTCGTACACCTCCATGTCGTAGACGCTCGTGCCGTCGGCGGCCACATCCAGCCCCGACATATCGGCCAGCTGCAGCACCTGGGTGGCCTGGTTCTGCTCGGAAGAGCCCTGGGCCACCGCGCCCACGGCGCGCTGGTAGTCGACGCTGGCGGAATCGGACAGGAAGTAGGTCTTGTCGGCGATGGCCTCCTCGAAGGCATGCACCGCCTTCTCCATCTGGCCGCAGGCCACATAGGCCTGGCCGAGCGACGCCTGCAGCTTGTTGCGCGTGCTGGACAGCATGTCGAACTGCATGGCGCTCTCGTAGGAGGCCACGGCGTCGGCCGGGCGGTTCAGCGCCATGAAGCACACGCCCAGGTTCAGCAGCGCCTTGGTGGGATCGGGATTCGCCTCGTCCAGGGCCGCCTCGCGGAAGGCCACGCCGGCCTCAGCCGACTTGCCCAGCTTCATCAGCGCATTGCCCATGCCCATGTACGACTTGTAGGGCGTGGGGTTCGTCTCGTCGCCCACCGACTGCTCGAAGTAGCGAATGGCGTTGTCGTAGTCGCGCAGCGAGGCATAGGCCATACCCAGGTTGCACTCCACGGTGCCCAGGGCGCCGTAGGCCGGGTCGGCCGTGGCCTGGCTGTAGGCCTGGATGGCCTCGCGGGGGTTCTTCAGCTTCACCAGGCAGTTGCCGATCTGGTGATAGAGCAGGCCCATCTCGCCCGGCGCCAAGGGGGACTGGGCGTCTTGCAAGCATTCCGTGAACGTCAGCAGCGCTCCGCGGAAATCACGCAGGCGGTAGCGCTCATTTGCTCGATCGAATAACTCGTTGTTCATAGACTTCCTTCACTGGGTGCGGGGCAGGGCGCGACAAATCCGCCTTCGGCGCGGGCGGCTTTCCGAGACCCTTTAGGCGGCGTTCTCGATGGTAATGGACTCGATGACGTCGCCGGCGCGCAGCTGGCCGATGACATCCTTGCCCTCGATGGTCTGGCCGAACACCGTGTAGCCGGAATCGAGGTTGTGCTGGGGGCCCAGGCACAGGTAGAACTGGGAGCCGGCGGAGTTCGGGTCCATGGAGCGGGCCATGGCCAGAGCGCCGTCCTCGTGCTTGTTGTTGGGGTTGGTGGTGAACTCCTCCTTGATGGAGTAGCCCGGGTTGCCGGTACCGAAGGGCGCCATGCCCGGGGCGCGGCCGGCGGCCACCTGCTCGGGCGTGGCCTCGCGGGTGTTCGGGCAGCCGCCCTGGATGACGAAGCCCGGCACGTAGCGGTGGAACTTCAGGCCGTCGTAGAAGCCCTTCTGGGCCAGCTCCACGAAGTTGCCCACGTGGATGGGGGCGTCGTTGCCCGCCAGCTGCACGCGGATGGTGCCCTTGGAGGTGTTGATGACGGCGATCTCGTCGCCGGTGGGAGCATATTCGGGGGTGTACAGAGCCATAATCGGCCACTCCTTTTCCCTTGAGGACCGCAGGCACGCCCCCAGGCGCCCCGCGAATCGCTTTATCGCATACGGGGAACGATTTTAGCAGTTTAGCGTTCGTCGCGCGTGAAAATGCTAACCACTTCCACATGGTAGGTCTGAGGAAAGAGGTCGACGGGCGTTGCGCGGGCCAGACGGTAGCCCGCCTGCTCGAACAAGGCCACGTCGCGCGCCCAGGTTTGCGGGTCGCAGCTGACGTAGGCCACGCGCGCGGGCGCCGCGGCGGCGATGGAGTCCACCACCCCGGCGGCCAGCCCCGCTCGGGGCGGATCCACCACCAGCGCGTCCAGCTCGCCCAGCTCGGGCAGCTCGCGCGCCGCGTCTCCCCCCACCACCTCGATATCCACGCCCGCCCGCTCGGCGTTGCGGCGCAGATCGCGCACCGAGCTTCCGGCCGATTCCACGGCCACCACATCGGCACCGGCCAGGGCCAGCGGCACCGAGAACGTGCCGCCGCCGGCGTACAGGTCGGCCACGTAGGCGCCCGCCGACAGGCTCAGCCCCTCCCGCACGAGCTCCACCAGCTTCTCGGCCTGGGCGGTGTTCACCTGGAAAAACGACGGGGCGCTGGTGAGGAAGCGGCAGCCGGCCAGCTCCTCTTCCCAGCAGCCCTTGCCGGCCAGCGCCTCCACCTTCTTCACCTTGCGGGCGCGCCCCGGCTCGGCCACCACGCGCACGAGCGAGGTGCTCTTGCAGGCGCTTCCCAGCATCTTGGCGGCCGCGGCGCGCGGGAAGGGGCCGGGAGCGGTCCACAGGGCCACCTCCACGTCCTTCGTGCGCAGGCTGCCGCGCACCCCCACGCGGAAGATGCCCAGATCATCAGCACCGGCTAAAAAGCGCAGAGCACCGCGCAGGGCCTTGGGCGAGCGTTCGATCAGGCGGTTGGCCAGAGGGCACGCGTCCAGCGGCACCACCTGCGAGCCGCCCTCGGGGCGCATACCCAGCACCAGACGCCCGGCCGCATCGGCACCGCAGGCCAGCTCCAGCTTGTTGCGGTAGCCCCATTCCCGCTTCGAGGGAACGCAGGACGCCACCACGGCCTCGGCGCGCTCGCCGTCCAGATGCCCCACCCGCACCAGCGCGTTCACCACGTTCGCGCGCTTGGCGGCCAGCTGCGCGTCGTAGGACAGGTGCGCCCAGGGGCAGCCCCCGCAGCCGGCGGTGCAGGGAGAATCCACGCGCACCGGGGAGGGCTCCACCACCCGCGCCACCGTGCCCCGGGCGAATCGGGGCTTCTCCTCACGCAGGGTCACTTCCACCACGTCGCCGGGGGCGGCGCCTTCCACGAACACGGTCTTGCCGTCGGGCAGCCGGCCCACCCCCGCCGATCCGTAGCTCATGCGGTCGATCTGCACGGTATCGGTCATGGAAGGCTCCTTGGTCGCAAAGGGCGCGCCGGGCGGCGCGAGACGAAAAAGGGCGAACCCGAAAGTTCGCCCTGGCAATTCATGGTGCCCTCGACAGGATTCGAACCTGCGGCACCTTGCTCCGGAGGCAAGTGCTCTATCCCCTGAGCTACGAGGGCGGCTCATGGTACCCCGCATCGGGGCGCAGGCTATTATAGTGCAAATATCCCCGTCGCGCGGCAAAACCTCAAAATACCCCATGGGCGGCGCGGGCGCAGCCGCACAGCCGCGCGCGGAAGCTGCCGCGAGACTGGGCGCAGCCGTGCCTAGTGGCCGAGCACCACCGTCAGGGCATGCGGAATGCAGTCGATGGCGAAGTGCGTGCCGGTAATTTTCTCGCCGTCGATCTGGGCCGGCGGTTCCTGGTCGAAATCCAGCGTCAGGGCGCGCGATCGCTGGAAGTGAATGTGCTTGTTGCCCGTATGGCGGCCGAAGCGCGCTGCCAACAACACCGCCAGGGCGCGCCGCGGGGCCAGCTCGGGCACGGCCCAGCACACGTCGAACAGACCATCATCCAGCGCGGCATCGGGCGTAATGCGGAAATGGCCGCCATAGGTGGGGCCGATCTGCACAGCCAGCAGATAGGCCGCCGCCTCCACCGTGCGAACATCGGGCTCCGCGTTGGGTACGCCTTCGAAGCGAGCCGTGAAATCATAGATGTTCAAATGGTGGAACAGCTGGTCCACAGCGCTTTCCAGATACAGTCGCGTGCCGGCGCGGCCTGTGCGCACGCGTCGCTCAACGGTATCCAGCGCGATAGCCGCGTCCAAACCGAACGAGAGGGTTTCCACGAAATAGTGTCCGTTCACCCGCCCCACGTCGGCCGGCCCCGTGCGGAAGGCGAGAATCTGGTCGATGGCCGCCGGCAGCGACGAAGCCATGCCCAGGGTGGCCGCGTAATCGTTGCCCGAACCCGCGGGGATAACGCCCAAAACCGGGCGCTCGTCGGCGTCGCGCTCCATCAGGCCGCAAGCCACCTCGTTGATCAGCCCGTCGCCGCCCAAAGCCACCACGGCGCCCACCTCGGGACCCAGCTGGGCGGCCAGCGCGGTTGCGTGACCCGCGCGCTCGGTCAGCAGCAGTTTGAAACCGCCCTCCCCCACCTTGGCGCGCAGCAGGCTGGCGGCTTCCACGGCCGTCCAGGCCCCGCGGCCGTTCTGGGCGGCGGGGTTCGCGATGATCGCGATTGTTCCGCAACGGGTGGCCATGGCCGCGCCTTTCTAATATTGCATCCCCGCAGGCTCCACGACGCCCTGATCGTCGGCCGTGCACGCCGGCGAAACGTCTGGGCCCGCATCCAGGAACTTCTTGCGGGTGACGAAGTTGAACACCATCACGATGGCCGTGGCCACGATCTTGGTGATAAGGTAGCTGATGCCGAGCAGCGACGTGCCCACCCACATGAGCCCGTCGTTAATGCCCAGGCCGATGGCCGACAACACCACGAAGATGAGGAACTCGCGCCGGCGCGACAGCCCCTCTTTGTGCGTGAACACGTAGCGCATGGAGGCGAAGTAGTTGAACACCACCGACACGATGAACGAGATGGTGGCGCTGATGAGATACTCCACACCGGCAAGCTCGGTAAGGGCCACCATCAGGCCGTAGTCGATGACGAAGGCGATAACGCCCACGACGCCGAATTTCATAAATTGCTGGATGAGGTACTTCATGGTTCCTTCCGCTATCGAACTGGGCACTTGTCGCACGCCGTACCCATCTATTCTGGGCCGCGGGCACCCGTTGCGCAAGGCGCGTTGTCAAGTTGATAAAAAATTTCCCGATCGATCCCTTGCAATGACCTGGCAGGTCTGGCATACTATGACAGCTGTTTTTCACGTCCCCATAGTCTAGAGGTCAGGACGCGGCCCTTTCAAGGCTGAGACACGGGTTCGATTCCCGTTGGGGGCACCATCGCATGCAAAGGGGCGAGCTTTCGGGCTCGCCCCTTTTTCGTTGTCCTTATCACCCGCGCGCCGCGCGCCGCAAATGGGGCCTAGCGGTCTCGGTCGGCCTCCATCACCCTGTACACGCTCATCTCCCACTGGCGGCGGTGGCTGCGGGCCACGGTGTCCAGGATGAGGCCCGCCGTGAGCGAGAGCGCCGCGCACAGCACGAGCGCCACGGCCAGCACCGCCGAGGGCAGGCGCGCCACCAGGCCCGTGTCCAGGTACTCGGCCACCACCGGCACCCCGGCGAGGAGCCCCAGGGCCGCCAGCACCAGGGCCAGCCACCCGAAGAAGGCCATGGGTCGGTAGTCGCGGAACAGGCTCGCGATGGCCGCGAGCACGAGCATGCCGTCGCCCACCGTGGACAGCTTCGACACGCTGCCCTCGGGCCGGTCGCGGTAGTCCACCGGCACGTCGGCCACCCGCCAGCGCCGGTCCACCGCCCAGATGGATATCTCGGTCTCCACCTGGAAGCCGCCGCTCATGACGGGCATGGTCTTCACGAAGGCGCGGGAGAAGGCGCGGTAGCCGGTCATCACGTCGTCGAAGGAGTAGCCGTAGATCAGCCGGATGAGCCAGCGCACCAGGTCGTTGCCGAAGCCGTGGAAGGGGCGGTCGTTCTCCTTGCCGTAGGAGCCGTTGGAGAGCCGGTCGCCCACGGTCATGTCGGCCTCGTCGGCGGCGATGGGCGCCACCAGGTCGCCGGCCGCCCCGGCCGGGTAGGTGTCGTCGCCGTCCACCATGAGGTAGTACTCGGCGTCGATGTCGCGGAACATGGAGCGCACCGTGTTGCCCTTGCCCTGGCGGGACTCCCGGCGCACCACCGCCCCGGCGGCGGCCGCCAGCTCGGCGGTGCCGTCGGTGGAGTTGTTGTCGTAGACGTACACCGCGGCCTCGGGCAGGGCCTCGCGGAAGTCGCGCACCACCTTGGCGATGGTGGGCGCCTCGTTGTAGCACGGGATGAGCACCGCCACCCCCTCGCCGCGCCGGGCGGCCTCCACGGCGGCCGCGGTGGCCTCAGGGTTCGATGCGGTTGCGATGTCAGCCATGGGAAACGTTCCTCCATAGGTTCGTCGATTAGAAGCATCATCGTAACCCAAAGCCCTCCGTTAGGCCACAGGTTTCAAGGTAAAACCAACGCCCGCAAACCCTCAGCGGGGAAATACGCTATGATGGGGCCCATGAATGTAGCTAACACCCACCGCGTCGACTCCTCGTCGGCGCCTTCCACCCTCGCTGCCGGGGAAACCGCGCTGGCAGCCCCGGCGCCCGCCGAGCTGGCCGCTCCCGACGCCCTCGAAGCCGCGGCCACGTCGCTGGCCGCCGCCACCGATGCGGGCGACCCGGTCATCCTCGTGGTGCATGCCTCAGTGGGCAGCGGACACCGCAGCGCCGCCTACGCCATTGCCGAGGCCTTCGGCAACCTGCGCGACGAGGCGCGCGCCACCGGTGACGACTCCTCGCCCACCGCCCGGGCCCGCACCGAGGTGCTCGACATCCTCGACTTCGGACGCATCGTGTTCGACGGCGACGCCACCGCATCCATGTTCACGGGCTGGACGCGCCCCTTCTACGATCTCACCTGGCGCTACACCCTCACAGGGCGCCTGCTGTGGGGCGGCGGCACCATCTGGGCGCGCATCATGTACCCGCGCTTCGTGGAGTTCGTGCGCCGCGTGCGACCGGCCGCCATCGTATGCACCCACATCACCGCGGCAAACGTGGCCGTCAGCGCCCGCATGCTCACCGACCAGCCCTTCCCCATCCTGTGCGTGCCCACCGACTACGAGGCCGAGGGGCTGTGGCCGCATCTGCACACCGATCTGTTCTGCGTGGCCAACGAGGCCATGGCCGAGACGCTGCGCCCGCGCCGCGTACCCGAGGACCGCATCCTCATCACCGGCATTCCCGCCAGCCCCGCTTTCTCGCGCGACTACGACAAAAACGAGGCCCGCGCCCGGTTCGGGCTGCCCGACAACCGCTTGGTGGTGCTGGCCCTGGCCGGCGCGAAGCTGCCGCGGCCCTACGTGCACTTCCGCGAGGCGCTGGACGAGCTTCTGCCCTTCATGCACACGTTGCCGAACATGCAGCTGGTCATCGTCACCGGCGCCGACCAAGAGTACGAGGCTCGCGTGCGCCGCGAGGTGGCCGACTACGGCCTGGACAACGTGACGGTGCTGGGATACGTGAACACCATGGCCGAGCTGATGGAGGCCGCCGACGTGGTCATCTGCAAGCCCGGCGGCCTCACGGTGACCGAGTGCCTGTGCGCCCGGGCGCCCATGATCCTGCTGGGCCGCGCCTACGGCCAGGAAAAGGCCAACGTGCGCATGCTCACCGGCGCCGGTGCCGCCATGGCGGCCACCACCCCCCGCGAGCTGCTGGACACGCTGCGCCACATCAGCGGGCACCCGGCCTCGGCCGACGCCATGCTCATCAACGCGTCGCTTCTGCGCCGGCCCCGTGCCGCCATGGACATCGCCCGGGCCACCTTCCGGCTCATCGCGAAGGAGCCCGTGCGCGACGCCAAGCTGCGCGCGCGGCACTTCCTGCACTTCTACTGGGGGCGTAAACCCGCCCACACCCGCTAACCGCCCGGGCACGCCGCGCCGCGTCGCGCCCTTCCACCGACCATCCTAGAGAGGAACCCCATGACCACCTTCGCCGATCTCGGCCTGTCCGATTCCGTCCTTGCCGCTGTCCACGCGCTCGGCTACACCGAGCCCACGCCCGTGCAGGAGCAGTCCATTCCGCTGGCCCTGGCCGGCCGCGACATGATCGCCGCCGCCAAGACCGGCACCGGCAAGACCGCCGCGTTCTCGCTGCCCTCGCTCGACCGCCTGCAGCGCGCCGACCGCAAGAAGAGCCCCACCATGCTGGTGATCACCCCCACCCGCGAGCTGGCCATGCAGATTCAGGAAGTGAGCGAGGTTATCGCAAAGGCCCGCGGCCTGCGCGTGGCCAACGTGGTGGGCGGCGTGAAGATCGAGCCCCAGATGAAGGTTCTGGCCCGGGGCGTGGACGTGCTCATCGCCACGCCGGGGCGCCTCATCGACCTTATGAACCAGAAGGCCGTCGATCTGTCCGATGTGCAGATCCTGGTGCTGGACGAGGCCGACCGCATGCTGGATATGGGCTTTCTACCCAGCGTGCGCCGCATCGTGGAGGCCACGCCGGCCACGCGCCAGACCCTGCTGTTCTCGGCCACCATCGACAAGGGCGTGCTCGATCAAGTGGACGCCATGCTGAACGATCCGGCCATCGTGCAGATCGCCGCCAAGGGCGAGACGGCCGACACCGTGGAGCAGTACATCGCGCGCGTGCCCCATACCCTGAAGCCCGATCTGCTGGCCGCCCTGTTGAAGGAGCGCGGCGCCAAGCGCGTCATCGTGTTCGCTCGCACGCGCCATCGCGCCGACGCCGCCTGCCGCAAGCTGAAGCGCGCCGGCTACCACGCCGAGGCCATCCATTCCGACCGCTCCCAGAACCAGCGCAAGCGCGCCCTGGACAACTTCGCCGCCGGCACCACCGACATCCTAGTGGCCACCGACGTGCTCGCCCGCGGCATCGACGTGGACGAGGTATCCTACGTGGTGAATTACGACGTGCCCACCCAGGCCGAAGACTACGTGCACCGCATCGGCCGCACGGGCCGCGCCGGCGCCGAGGGCTTCGCCGTCACCTTCGTCAGCCCCGAGAACAAAGACGAGCTGGCGGCCATCGAGAAGCTCATCCGCCGTCCCATTCCCGAGATGGAGGTGGCCGGCTTCAACCTGGAGGAGGCCGCCGAGGCCGCTGCGGCCCGGGCCACCCGCGCGAACGCCAAGCACGATCCCGAGCTGGCAGCCGCCGCCCGCGAGCAGTCCAAGAAGGAAAAGCGCCGCGCCAAGGAGAAGGAGCGGGCCGAGACCGAGGCCGCCGAGGCGCGCCAGCGCAACACCCGCAAGAAGCCGAGCAGCCGAAGCGCCGCGCCCAAGCCCGCAGGTCGCGCCCAAACACGCGCCGGCAAGAACGCCCAGGCCGGCAAGGCCTCGAGCGGCAATAACCGCAAGGGCGCCGCGAGTGCTGCGGGCCGCAAAGGTCCCGACCTGCGCCCCGGTCGCGCCCACCGCGCTGCCGTGGCCGCCAAGCGCGGCGGCAAGCGTCGCGGCTAGCCCCCGTCTCTCACCTGCTCATTTCCATCCGCTTGCCGTACTCCACGCAGACCGGCGACGCGTTCGTGTATCGTACAATCGTTACACAGGGAAGGGAACTGAACGCATGAGAATCGCTGTTGCGTGCGACGGCCTTGAGGTCGCCCCTCTGACGAGCCGCTGCGAGAGCTTCACGTGCTACTCGACGAACAACGGCATCATCGCCAGCTGCTGCAACGTGCCCAACATGGGCGTCACCGTGCAGGAGAGCATCGATATCCTCAAGAAGATCGACGTTGATGTGCTCATAGCGCGCTCGTTCGGCGATGAGCTGATGCGCGCGCTGGAGGCGGCCGATATCGAGTGCGTTACCCAGGACCAAGACGTTCCCCGCGCCGCCGCCGACGCCTACCTGCACACTACCCTCATGGGCGAGTCGGGTCTGACCGGCGCCTATGCCACCGCCGAGCCCTTGGACGAGCTGGACGACGCCTTCGCTCGCATCGAGTACAAGCTGGTCGCCAAAACCGCCTAGCCGCCCGTTTGCAGGAATCCGCCCGCTGTCGGCTTGGCGCCACCAACGCGCCTCCTGTCTCAGGAGCGGATGCAACTTCGGCAAACAGGCCAAGCGGCCACCTCGCTCCTCGTTTTCAGGGTTCGTTCCGCCCCCGATTCGCCATCAGTCCCACGCCGCAAGCGCGCAATCACTCTTTTGGCCGCCGAATCGCCATCAGCCCCCCCCCACGTCGTCAAGACAACAATCATTCTTTTGGCCAAAAATCAAAGGATGTATATGCAGATTTCACTCCTATCGGCCTGTTTTGGCCAAAAAAGCCAAGATTTATAAGCACTTGGGGCCAATCGGCTGCCCTGTTTTTAGAAATCTACCAGTTTGTGACCGCAAAAAGCCACAATTCCCATGCACCGTGTTGCACAGAGCATAGACATCGTGTATTTCTTGACCAAAACTCACCCAAATCAATTAAGGGATGACGCGATTTCCTGTTTTTCACGTTTCACGCACCAACGACACCCCATCGCAGACCGATCTACAAAAACCGCCTCGATTTCCAGATTTTCACACTTGAAGCCGCTCGTGCTCGATAATTGTGCGCGTTTCCCCAGGTCGCGAAGTTCAAACTGCACGCACAAGGCGCAGTATTGGTGAAAAAAAGGAAATCGAGGCAGAAAATGGAGGGGAGCGGTGACACCTATGTCGCCGCCATGCCGTCGGGCCCGCTCGGAGCGTCCCCCTATGCCGCCTCGCTTGCAAAACTCTGTTGACACTGGTATAAAACTGGCTGAGTTGCGCATTGTTGCGCGCAGGAGAGAAGTTGTGCCACGAGCCGCCAAAGCCCTCCGGCACCAAAGCGGCCCCGCTGGGCCGACCGAAGAAGGAGAACGATCATGAGGAAGAGCCCTTGGTGCTCCCTCGGGCGCATCGCCCTGGCGGGCGCGCTGGCTGCGGGAATGCTGTTCCCGGCCGGCACCGCTTTGGCCGAGGCGCAAGGAACCGAGTACCCCCCCCCCAGAGCATAAATAGCGACCCCGCCGCCGACTCTCCAGGCGACGAAACCTCTTCCTTCTCCCCCGAAACCATAAGTGATACCGCGGCTTCTTCTGACGAGGCCGATTCTTTTGATGAACAGAACAGAGATGTTTCTACTTCACCACAAGACCAAGCAGCAGAAGATCAAATCAACAGCGCCTCTTCGGGCAACGCGGCTACCTTGAGCGCAGACCCCGTGCACAACGATGTTGACGATTGTGAGCCAGCTACTGCTCCCTCGCCCTATGAAATGCGGCCTTTATATTCGACACTTACAGGAGGCATTGCCCTTTACGCCCTGAGCAACACCTACGGCACAGCGAACAGCGCAAGTTTTGTCAACAAGCTAGGCGGCGATGCAAATGTCAACGACTTTACCTTTATGGGAAGGTACCAATTCAATATCTGCGGTAACACAAATATTCGAGGTAAGCATGATTCAGCGTGGGGAACGCCCATCCAGACCGATGTGACAGCTGAAAATTCAACCGGATACACCTTATCGGCTCCCGCAGGATGTGATTACAACAACAGAACCTGGCACAATAACTCAAGTTCATCCGTTCTCTCTCAACGGTCCTCTTCCTCAAGCATTTACAAGGCGTTTCTCGTAATTGCAACGACGGTTAAAGAAGAAAGGTGCACTGCAAGAAGCACGAATCCACTTTCAACTTACGGCGTGTGCCTGAAAGGACCGAAAGGAGCCATAAACCGTTATTACCCCTCCACTGTATACCATGATGGCAGCGCTCGTAATTCTTGCGTTTTTGATGTGACCAGCTTCGTGCAAACCCAAGGCTATGGCACCTATACGGGAATTAACATCCCATATACACTTAAAGGAGCCACTTACGCCGATGATTATGATACGGATCTCTTCGGATCTTGGAAACTGATTGTAGTAGAAACGGTACCCACGCTCCCGATTCGCATGCTCCGACTCAAATTGGGGGGTACGCGTATTAACGACAACGCGCCTGCAAGCGTCGTCGTCTCTGGTCCTGGCCTCCTTGTTTCGCCAAATCCAACCGGAGAAAACCTCGTCTCCATGGACGGAAGCGATCCGGGAGACAGCAGTCAAAGCCTTCGATACTCAACCGACCTCGCATCTTCCGCGGTCAATCTTTATTCCAGTGATCGACCCGCAAATACATTCTTCAGCTTCCGGGTAGATATAAACGGATCATGGGTCAACCAAACCCCTCGTTATACTTATTCGAAAGTTCCTCTTTACGGATCAAACAGGAGTTTTCCAACCTGCAATACCGATCTAGCAATCATGAGCGTCAACAACAGATCGAATAGCGGCTCAATGAAATTGCAGGGCGGGGAAAACACTGTGACACTATTCGCAAGCACAAATAACAATCCTACCATTCTCACAGCCTTGGGACTCGCAATCGATGTAGTCATGCCAAAGTTTGACACTACCATCACGGTTTCCGACCTGGACAAGAACTGGTCGACCAGCGACCCCGGGTACATGGGATCACGCGATATGGCGCAGCCGGGCGACAAGTTGCGTGCCACCATGATAAGCACGAACGTCTCCGATCAGCAGTATCTGGGCCTACAGGGCGGAACCGTGGTCCTCACGCTGCCGGCCTTCGCCTCCATCGACCGCAATTCCGTCGTAGCCCGATTCCGCGGAGCCGACGGCAAAGTCACTAATCTCACGAGTATATCCGTCTCGGGCAATACACTCACCTGTTCTACCGCCAGCGCCGTGCAAGTGCGCAAAGGCGGCTACTTCGAGGTCGTGTGCGAAGGAACCGCCGCCGGTGGCAACTCCTTCCAAACGTACACCAATTCATCAACGCTGTCAGGCACCTTCGTCGATTCGTCGGGCACCACACGCACCGGCTATTACATTGACGGCATCGGCGTTGCTTCCACCAACAGCACGGCTGATGGGACCAAGTACGATCTGCTGGTGTCCAGTTCGGGGCCGGGGTCGATCGGGATCACCAACACCGCGGCGGCGCTGCCGGCAAGCGGTCCCTATACTGCCGCGGCCAGCTTGTACGGCACGGCCACCGGATATGCGGCGTGGCGGCCGAACGCGGGTGCGCACGTAGCCTTCGTTATGATAGACGGCCAAGTGCGCTGCGACCTGGAGGGCGCCGACCGGGTGAGCGTTCCCATGGCCGGTGCCTCCCACCAGGTGCACGTAGCTTTCGCCGAGGGCGACGCACCCGAGAAGGGAGACGCCCCCTACACGGTGACTACCGAGGGCGATGCGGGCCTGATCGACCTCACCCCCACCACCGGCGACCTGGCCGCCGGCGCATCCCACGAGGTTACCTGGGACGTGGCACCCGGCTACGCGCTGGCCGAGATCAAAGTGGACGGCGTGCCCGTGCCCATCCGAGGCACCGACAAGGTGATTTTCGACAAGCTGGCCGGCAACCACAGCGTCACCGTGCGCACCACGGCCAGCCCCGCCGACCGCCTGGCCGTGCGCACCGCCATCATCGGCCCGGGCACCATCACCCCCGCCTCCACGGTAACACCGGGGCAGAATTACCCGGTCAGTTGGTCAGGCACCGTGTCGGAGGCCATTCTGAACTACGTGAAGGTGAACGGCGTCACCGTGTTCGACAAGAACAAGGACACGCCCACCCAGGCCCAGACGCGTCCCACCTCCACCGCCGGCCTGCCAAAGGACGTGGCGGCGCTGTTCTCGAACATCCAAGAGGACGTGTCCATCGAGGTGTGCTACATCGACCCGAACCGTACGACCACCACGCCCAGCCCCTACACCGTGCGAACGCAGCTGATGGGCGGCGCCGGCTCGGCAACGCCCACCCTCACCGTAACCCCCGGCGGCACGGCCAAATTGTCGTGGAAACCGGCCGAGGGCTGGGAGGTGGGCGGCGTCACGGTCATCCGCGGCGACTCGCGCACCGAGTACGCGCCTGACGACGCGGAACTGACCGTAGGAGGCCTGGGCATCGATCTTTCCAACGTACAGAGCGATTGCCTGGTGCAGGTAACGCTGAAGCGCGGCCAGATAGACATCGTGACCGAGGCACCGGCGGGCGGCCAGATCACCCCGTCGCTACTGGATGTGGAGCCCGGCAGCGACCAAACGGTGGCGTGGTCGGCGCCGCCGGGCAAGCACATCGTCTCGGTGATCGTGGACGGCGTGGTGCGCGACGACCTCATTGACGCTGGCAAGATCACCTTCGAGAACGTGGACGCGGGTCACACGGTAACCGTGGTGGTGGCCGACGACGGCGATCCCACCGACCCGGACGGCCCCGACGGCCCGCTGCCTCCCGATCCGGACGGTCCCGACGACCCGCGCACCCCTGAGGACGGCGACCTGTTCCGCGTGACCGTCACCTGCTCGGGAGCGGGCAGCGCAGGGCCCTCGGCCTTGGTGGAGGCCGGCGGCTCGCACACGGTAACCTGGACCGGCGAGAACGGTGTGGCACCGGTGGCCGTGTACGTAGACGGCTGCCTGCGGCCCAGTCTGGCAGCCGCGGGCAGCATAGCCTTTACCGGCCTGGCCGCCCATCACCGCGTGCACGTGGTGTTCCCCGCCAATCCCGACGACCCCGACAACCCGCCCGACCCCGACAACCCGGACGCCGACCGCTTCACCGTGATCACGCACCTGACGGGTGGCGCGGGAACCATTGCCGGCAGCGCCTCCTACGCCCCTGGCGCCAATGCGCACGTTCCGTGGACCGTGGGCGATGGCTGGCGCGTGAAGGCCGTCACTGTGGACGGCCAGTGGCGACCCGAGCTGACGGGCGCGGCGCAGGTGGACTTCCCCGCCATCGATGCGAACCACGAGGTGGTGGTGGAGCTGGAGGAAGACCTGTGGCGCGTGGACGTGACCTATTCCGGCTGCGGCACCGCCGGCCAGTCGGCCACGGTGCGCGCCGGCGCATCCCATCAGGTAACCTGGAGCCCCCAGGCAGGACTGTCGGTGCTGCGTGTGCTGGTTGACGGCACAGAGCGAGCCGATCTGCTGGCGGCAGGTGCCGTGGACTTCGCGAACATCCGCGACAACCACACGGTGCACGTGGAATTCCAGCAAGACCCGCCCGACGACGCCCAGTGGAAGCGCGTTGACATCAACCTCATCGGCGGCCCGGGCGAGGTATCGGGCTCGGGGCGTGTGCCTGTGGGCGATGACCACGAGGTGCAGTGGAAGCCGGCAGCCGGATGGCAGGTGGCCAGCGTGATCGTGGACGGTCAGGAACGACCCGACCTGCTGGGAGCGGGCACCCTGGCGTTCACCAACGTGCAAGAAGACCACAGCGTGGTGGTGCGCCTGGCACCCGCGCCGTTGGGCAACGGGCTGTCGGTGACGACGCGTCTGACCGGCGGGGGCGCCGGCGCGACCATCACGCCCTCGGAGGACAACCTGGCGCCGGGCGCGAACCGCACGGTATCATGGACATCGCCGGCCGGCTGGCGCGTGCAGTCGGTGACCGTGGACGGCATCGCCCGCGACGACCTGCTGCTGGCCGGATCGGTGTCCTTCCCGACCATGACCGCCAGCCACACGGTGGAGGTGGCGCTCACCCAGGAGCCGCGCCAGGACAAGGGCCTCTACCGCATCGATGTGACGTGTGACGGCGCGGGCGTGGCCGACGGCACCGCCCTAGTGACGGCCGGTGCCAACCACCTGGTCACCTGGCACGGCATAAACGGAGCGCGGCCCGTGCGCATCACCGTGGACGGTGTGGAGCGGCCCGATCTGCTGGACGCAGGGGCACTCCCCTTCGCGAGCGTGTTTGCCGATCACACGGTGCACGTGGAATTCGACGCCCCCGAGGATGCAACGCTGTGCGAGGTGCGCACGAGCATCACGGGAGGGGCCGGCTCCATTACCGGCAGCTGCCGCGTGCCGGCCGGCACCGATGCCGTGGTGGAATGGGCAGTCGCCCCCGGCTACCGCGTGAAGGCCGTCACGGTGGACGGTGTGGCCCAGGATACTTCCCTCGCCCGCTGGGGCTTCTCGGCTGTAGCCGGCGACCACGAGGTGGCCGTGGAGCTGGAGATGGATCTGTGGCGCGTAGACGTTACCTGGGAGGGCCAGGGCAGCGCCGGCCCCTCGGCGCTGGTGGTGCCCGGCGCCGATCATCGGATGGAATGGGCGCCCGATGCCGGCCGCACCGTGCTGTCGGTGACCGTCGACGGCGAAGACCGCCCCGACTTGATGGACGCGGGCTTCCTGGACCTGGCCGGCATCGACCGCGACCATCAGGTACACATCGTGTTCGACCGCGATCCTTCCGTGGATGCCTGGCACCACGTGAACGTGCGGTTGGAAGGCGGCCCGGGCACATCGTCCGGTTCGGGCGAGGTGCCCGAGGGCGCCGACCGCGCCGTGGCATGGGAACCGGCCGCAGGTTACCGCGTGAAGGCCGTCACCGTGGACGGAGAGGAGCGACCCGACCTGCTGGGCGCCGACGGCACCTCCTTCGCCGACATTCACGGCGACCACGAGGTGCTCGTAGAGTTGGAGCCCGACTTCGCCACGCCGCCCGAGCCCAGCGAGCCCACCCCGCCCGACACCGGCGACCCCGACGACCCGAACGACGGCTCCGGAAACAACGGCAACGGTGGGTCGGGCGACGGAAACGGCTCGCACGGCCCCGACTCCCCCGGCACCGGCGCCAGCGAGGCCGGCGACCCCCACGGCGGTGCAGGCAACCGCGGCAGCGGCTTCGCCACCGCCCTGATGCACCTGGCCCAAACGGGCGACCCGGTGGCGCTGCTGGCCTTGGGCGCAGCTGCTTTGGGCTTCGGCAGCGGCGCGTTCCTCTTGGCCGGCCGCCGTCGCCGCCGCTAGCACGGCCCGCGTCGTACGCGCCGCCGCGATCATCTCACCCGCAGCGGCGCGCTTCTCCAACACGGCGCGCCATCCCAACATCCAGAACTGCAGCACGGTTGCCGCGCACAAAAAAGGGACCCTCGCGGGTCCCTTTCATTCACGATCGAATGCCGGTTAGGCGACGGCCTTCTTGGCGATCTCCACCAGGGCGGCGAAAGCCGGGGCGTCGTTCACGGCCATGTCGGCGAGCACCTTGCGGTCCAGGGTGACGCCGGCCTTCTTCAGGCCGTTCATGAACACCGAGTAGGACAGGCCGTTGATGCGGGCCGCGGCGTTGATGCGGGTGATCCACAGGCGGCGGATCTCACGCTTCTTGTTGCGGCGGTCGCGGTACATGTACTGCAGCGAGTGCTGCACCTGCTCCTTCGCGGCACGGTAGGAACGGGATTTCGCGCCATAGTAGCCCTTCGCGCGATTGAGGACGGTACGACGCTTCTTACGGGCATGGACGGAACGCTTTACACGAGGCATATCTTAATCACTCCTAAGAAAACAGGGAAACGTGCGGAACTAGCGAAGGCCGAGCTGGCGCTTGACAACCTTGGCATCGGCCTCGGCGAGCTCGGTCTCGTGACGGAAGTTACGCTTACGCTTCTGGCTCTTCTTGGTCATGATGTGGCTCTTGTAGGCCTTGGCGCGCATGAGCTTGCCGGAACCGGTCACGCGGACGCGCTTGGCGGTGCCGCGGTGGGTCTTCATCTTGGGCATTAGTTGTCCTTTCCTTCGTCGGTCTTAGCTTCCTTTTTCTTCTTCGCCGTTGCAGGCAGAGGAGCGATGAGCATGTGCATGTTGCGGCCCTCCATCTTCGGCTGGTTCTCGATGACGGCCACGTCCTTCAGGTCGTCGGCCAGCCGCTCCAGAATGGAAAGACCCTGCTCGGGATGAGCCATCTCGCGACCACGGAACATGATGGTGATCTTCACCTTGTTGCCGCCGTCCAAAAAGCGCAGCACGTGCTTCTTCTTGGTGGTGTAGTCCCCCACATCGATTTTCGGGCGGAACTTCATTTCCTTGATCTCGATCTTGTTCTGGTTCTTGCGCGCCTGCTTGGCCTTGATGGCCTGGTCGTACTTGAACTTCCCGTAGTCCATGATGCGGCATACGGGCGGGTCGGCATTCGGGGCGATCTCCACCAGGTCGAGATCCATGTCGTCGGCGATTCGCTGGGCCTGGGCCGTGGGGTACACGCCCATCTGGTTCCCGTCGAAGTCGATCAGACGGCATTCGCGCGTGGTGATCTCGTCGTTGAGCCGGGGCTCTTGAGCAGCTATCGCGCTCACCTCCTTTTCGTGTTCTCACACATAAAAACCCGCCGGGCCTTGCGGGCACGCGGCGGGTTCCGTTCGCAATAAGCATATCTGCGGAAGACCCATCAGCAGCCCGAAGGCGCCGAACCAGGTGGAGGGCCATGCCCTCGCTTGATTAACAGCCTGTTTATGATAAACCTTTTTTCCGGCCGAGGCAAGAAGAATTTCGCATTTCGTCCAAGGAAGCCAGCGAGGCTCCGACAGGTGCCTGTCGGAGCCTCAGCGTCGGCCAGTCCGTTCAGCCCGTCAGGGCGAACGGAGCTTAAGCGTTGATGTACACGAAGATGGTGCGTACGGTGTCGGCTAGGTTGCCCGAGGCATTCGCCATGGAGTAATCGTAGGACAGCACCGCCGACCAGGTGTGCTCGACGCCCTCCACATCCACGGTGCCGTTGAAGGAGCAGTACTCCTTGGTGCGCGTCTTGCCGTCGGTATCGAAGGTGGTGTAGGCGGCGGAGTCCTCCGGCAGCGCCACGGCGTCTTCGGGCACCGACAGGCCCGCCTCGGCCAGAGTCTTCTGGATGATGTCCTCGTTGTTCACCGCATCGGCGAAGGACAGCGAGCCGTAGCCCAGCGCCGTAGTGGAGGCGGAATAGCCCGCCTGGATGACGCGACCCTCCTCGTTCAGGCCCAAATACACCGTGGGCGTGCCCGTGCGGCTGTCGGCCGGCTCGGCGGTCAGCGCCACGCGTGCCTCGCTCTTGATGGGGTTGCCCTCCTCGTTCACCTCGCGGGTGCTGGACACCTGGGCGCCGTGCTGCAGCTTCTCCACAGCCTCGTCCTGGGTGAGGTTCAGCAGACCCACCAGGTTGGGCACCGTGGTGGTCTTGGCCGTCTCGGTGGAGGCGTCGTTGGCCTCCTCCTGCTGGATGGCCTCCTGCTCCTGCTCGGTGCTCTGGGCCTGCTGCACGCCGGTGGAATTGCCCGCCTCGAACAGCTGCACGCCGAAGTAGGCTACCGCGGCCAGGAGCAGCACCAACACGATGATGACCACGATGAGGATGCGGCGCATGCGGCGCGACTTGCGCATGTACTCGGGAACGGCCGGCTTGCCGTCGCCGTCGGTAGCCGCATGGGCGTGACGACCATGACGCGGGCCCTCGCCTTTCGCCTTGGAGGCCGGCTTGGTAGTGGCGGCGTGGGTGATGGTGGGCAGCGGAGCGGGAGCCGCCTCGTCGTCGGGCAGGGGACGGCCGGCGTAGAAGTCTTCGAAAGCGGCCTCGTTGCCGAAGGACTCGCCGGCAGCCAGGCCCTCGTCGTCCACCGGCTCGCCGCCCAGATCCACTTCCTCGAACGTGCCCTCGGGACCGGCGACGATGCGCTCCTCCTCCACCGACCCGGCACCGCCCATCGGGGGCATCGCCGTGGTGAAGCCGTCGGAGGCAATGGGATGGAAGGCCTCCGTCAGGCCCATGGCGTTGCCGTCGGCATCGGCTTCCGGGCGCCGGTTCTGTCCGTTTGTGCTTTTCTTCACCATGTTCTTTCCTTCTACGTTTGGGCTGCGGGTAAAAGAATGGGAGGCGTTCTATCGTGCGAAAAGGTACCAGAGAATGAAGGCGGCCACGCCGAGCAGCGCCACGATGATGACCGCCTTCTGGGCCGTGGGCATCTTCGCTCCCTCGATGTCGTCAAGGGTGGTCTCGCGGTAGCCGTCGTCGGGCGCGGGCGCGCTCGGACGCCGGGATGCGGGCGCGGGCCCGTCCTGCTCGGCCGCGCCATCGTCGGGCGCGGCGTCCTCCTCGGCCGGCGCGTCATCATCGGCCAGGGCGGCAACATCCTCTTCAACGACGACCTCGTCGTCATCGGCAGGCGCATCGACGATGCCCGCCTGGATGACCACGTCGTCATCGGTATCGGCGTTCACCGTGATATGCGAGAAGCCCGTGCTGTCGGCCATGAGCTGCATCCTTTCCGTTCGAAAGACAGATTATAGCGGAACACCCTCTTGGCTGAGTAGGTCGATCACCGTAAGTCCACCGCCAGCGGCCTCGATGATCTCCCGATTCCCGAACACGCAGGTGCAGCCGGACCGCGCGATGGCATCCACGGCCTCGCCCAGGGCGCGCACGGCATCCACCTGGGCGCCCACCACCTCGTCGCGCACCCGGGCGCGGTCGGCGATACCGTAGCCGGCGAAGTACATGCCGTCCTGGCGACGCAACAACGCGCGGGCCTTCTCGGGGGCGTCCATGGAGGCTGCCGCCGACACCACGTAGCCGTCCATCTCGGCCTCGGTGGGATTAAACGCGCCGGCCAGCCACGAGCCGGCCTCCTGGAAGCGGGCCACGGTCTCGTCGATGCGCGGGTCGCGGTAGGAGTAGAAGCGGCTGGAACCGCCGCGCATAGTCTGGAAGCCCGTGCCGTAGGCCCCGCCCTTCACGCGCACCTCGCCCCACAGGTAGTCGTAGGACAGAATGCGCGCGGCCAGAAGCCATACGCCGCTGTAGCCCAGACCCAGAAGGCGGCGATCCCAACCGCAGGCGGTGTAGGTAACGTCGGTGGGCACCACGAAGGCCTCGCGACGGCACACCGGCGCCGGCACCGTCAGCGCCACGGGCGCGGCAGCGCGGGGCATCGGCGCGGCGGCCGCGCGGAAACGCTCCAGGTCGTCGTCGCTGCCGGCGAACGACAGCGTGCAGTTGGCATCGGCGAACAGACGACCGGCCACCTCGGCCAGCTTGGCGCTGAGCGTTGCGGCGCGCTCGTCGAAGTGATCGAGGGTATCCTTCAGGAAGCGGTAGAAGTCGACGCCGCCCAGCGCCTCGCGCACCACGCCGGCCGGCAGGTAGTACGATGCCGCGCGGCCCATGGCGGCGGTATGCCCGTTGGCCGCGAAGGACTGCTCCATGGCGATGCGCCACTGGGCCAGGATATCGCGAATGCGGGCGGTGTCGGAGAAGTCGGTCTCGGTCAGCACCTCGGACGAGAGCGACCCCATCCAAGCCGCGTTCTCGGAAAGTGCCGAGCAGCCGACCACCAGCACGGGGCGCACCTGATCGCGGTCGCTCACATTCTCGTGCACCTCGCAGGCGAATCCCAGATTGCCCAGATGCGCCTGGGACAAGGTGTCTATCTCGGCGGCAGTGTGGCGGGCGGTGTCCAGCTTGCCCAGCACATTGGCCAGCACCGTGGCGTAGGGCAGCTCCTCGAAGGAGAGGCAGTCCAGGTCGAAGTAACGGTAGGCGTAGGCGATACCGTGGGTGGGAATGCGGTGGCGCACCAAGGTCACGCCGTCCAGCTCGTCCTCCTCCCACGGCTCCTCAGCCGGGGCCGGCCCGATGTCGGCACGGGTCAGACTCGGCAGCGCCGCCACAGCCTGCGGGTCGTCGGGGGCCTCCTGGGCCGCGCGCAGGGCGGCCACGTCGGCCTCGATGGCAGCCGCCTCGTCCGGAGCGAGCGCCCGGGCGCGTTCGCGGGCAGCCTCCTCGGCGCGCTCGTCGGCGCCGGCATCGCCGGGCGCCACCTCCACGCGGGCCCAGTGGTCGCTCTCGCAGAACAGCTCGCGCAGCAGCGCCTCGAAGTAGCCCTCGTCCACCTTGGCGGCAAGCGCTGCGAACACGTCGTTGAAGCGCAGGTAGGCCGTGGGGTCCTCGTCGCTATACAGCCAGCCGGCCATGGCCGACATGGCCAGCACCACCCCGTCAGGGTAGCCGAAGTTCCGCTCGCGCATCACGAACTCGGCGTGGGACAGCGCCGCGCGCACCAGCTCGCGGTCCAGCGCGCCGTCGGCCAGGCGGCGCGCTTCGGCGCGCACCACGTCCTGCAGGCGCTCGGCCGCCCCGGGGCGCGCCCCGCGCAGCGATATCACGGCGAAGGGCTGGGCCACCGCATCGGCCACATAGCCCATGGCATCGTCGGCGATGGCCGCATCCAGCAGAGCCCGCTTCAGGGGCGCCTCGTTGGACCCCATCACGGCATCCAGCAAGATGTCGGCAGCCACCACGCGCTCGCGGTCGGCGGCAGCGCCGATCACGGCCCCCAGGGCGGCGCAGGCGTTCTCGGGCGCCGTATCCATGGCCACCGTCACGGGTGCGGGGGTCACGGGCGCCTGCTGCCCCAGCGGATTCACCTGCAGAGGCCCGCGATCGGCGGCCGCCAGAGGCGCCAGGTAGCCCTCGTCGATGAAGCCGAGGAACCGATCCAGGTCGAGGTTCCCGTACAGAATGATGTAGCTGTTGTCGGGCCGGTAGTGGCGACGATGGTTGTCGAGGAAGCCCTCGTAGGTCAGCGCAGGGATGGCAGCCGGCGTGCCGCCCGACTCGAAGCGGTAGGTGGTATCGGGAAACAGCGCCGCCGACAGGGCATCGTACAGCACCGAATCGGGTTCCGACAGCGCCCCCTTCATCTCGTTGTACACCACGCCGTTGTACACCAGGGCACGCGTATCGCCCTCCCCTTCCAGCTCCCAGTGCCAGCCCTCCTGCTGGAAGATGGCCGGCCGCGTGTAGATGTTGGGGTGGAACACCGCGTCCAGGTACACGTCCATGAGGTTCAGAAGGTCGCGCTCGTTGGTGGACGCCACCGGGTACATGGTCTTGTCGGGGAAGGTCATGGCGTTCAGGAAGGTCTGCATGGAGGTCTTCAGCAGGTTGACGAAGGGCTCCTTCACGGGAAACTTCTCCGAGCCGCACAGCACCGAGTGCTCCAGAATGTGGAACACGCCGGTGTCGTCGGCGGCCGGTGTCTTGAAGGTGACGGAGAACGCCTTGTTGGCATCGTCGTTCTCCAGGTACATGAGCCGCGCGCCCGAGGCGGTGTGGGTCATCAGGTGCGCCCGCCCCTCTATCTCGGGCAAGGGCTCGGTGCGCTGCCAAGCGAACCCGTGGGCCGCGGCGGTATCTGCGATGGTCGTCATATCGCTCCTTCTCGCGAAATCTTTTCCCGTATTCTACCCGTAGCGCGCACGCCTTCCTGCAACCTTCATGGGGACGTTATTATTTCTCCGCGACGAGGAACAATTTCGCTATAATCGGCCACAGAAATACAACGCGATCCCGAGACGAGATACGGAGCGATCCATGCTTGAACTGAAGAACCTGGTGTTCGAAGTGCCGGCCGAGGGCGGCGGCACGAAGCGCATCATCGACGATTTGTCTCTGACCATCCCCGACGACCGCTTCACGGTTATCACCGGCCCCAACGGCGGCGGCAAGTCAACCCTGGCCAAGCTGATCATGGGCATCGAGGAGCCCACGAGCGGCACCATCCTGTTCAACGGCCAGGACATCACACATAGGTCCATCACCGAGCGCGCCAAGCTGGGCATCGGCTACGGCTTCCAGCAGCCCGCGCGCTTCCGCGGCATGAAGGTGAAGAAGCTCTTGGACATCGCCGCTGGCAAAAAGCTGCCCATGCTCGCCTGCAACGAGTACCTGTCGAAGGTGGGCCTGTGCTCGGCGAGCTACCTCACCCGCGAGGTGGACAAGTCGCTGTCGGGCGGCGAGGTGAAGCGCATCGAGATCGCCACCATCCTGGCCCGCGACCCGCAGCTGGCCATCTACGACGAGCCCGAGGCCGGCATCGATTTGTGGAGCTTCGATCGGCTCACCGAGACCTTCCGCGACATCCACGAGGCCCGCGACGGCCGCTCCATCGTCATCATCTCGCACCAGGAGCGCATCATCTCGCTGGCCGACGAGATCGTGCTTCTGCAGGCCGGGCGCGTGGCCGCCACCGGCACGCCGGCCGAGCTGATGCCTCAACTGGGATTCGCGGCCCGCAGCCTGGACGACCACGGCTGCCCGCTGTCGGTTCCCACCGAGCTGCACCTCACCGAGATCCCCACCACCTGCTAGACCGCCGAACCCTGCCAGCGACCGAGTACCTGCGTAGAGGGAGCGGCGGGTGTTCCGACCGAGCGAGTTCCGCAGCGACTGGAACAGGACTAAACGTCCTGTTCCGACCAAGCGAGGACTGTCTGAGCGAATCGGAATACCCGGCGATCCCGACCCCGAGGAGTCGCTACCATGAGCTAAGGAGACCACCATGGCTGTAGACCTTTCCCCCATCGACGAGAACCTGCTCGCCGAGATCGCCAACATGCACGGCATGCCGAAGGGCGCCTTCAACGTGCGCAAGGACGGCGAGCTCGTGGAGCGCCACTCGTCGGCCTATATCGGCATCGAGACCAAGACCGACAATCCCGGCATCGACATCCGCATCGCGCCGGGCACCAAGGGCGAGACGGTGTACATCCCCGTCATCGTCACGAAGAGCGGCCTGAAAGACGTGGTGTACAACACCTTCTACGTCGGCGAGGACTGCGATGTGACCATCATCGCCGGCTGCGGCATCCACAACGATTCCCACGACGCCTCCGAGCACGACGGCATCCACAGCTTCTACCTGGGCCGGAACAGCCGCGTGCGCTACGTGGAAAAGCACTACGGCGAAGGCGAGGGAACCGGCGAGCGCATCCTGAATCCCACCACCAACGTGTATATGGAGGAAGGCGCCTCCTGCGAGATGGAGATGGTGCAGCTGCGCGGCGTGACGAGCACCGTGCGCGACACCAACGCCGAGCTGGGCGTGAACGCGAAGCTGGTGCTCACCGAGAAGCTGCTCACCCACGGCAACCAAGTGGCCACCTCCAACATGAAGGTGGAGCTGAAAGGCGAGGGCTCCTCGGTGCAGGTGATCTCGCGCTCGGTAGCCCAGGACGACTCGGTACAGGTGTTCAACCCACTTGTCATCGGCGAGTGCGCCTGCCGCGGGCACGTGCAGTGCGACGCCATCATCATGGGCAACGCCAAAGTGAAGGCCATCCCCGGCATCGAGGCGGCCAGCGAGGACGCGATGCTCGTGCACGAGGCCGCCATCGGCAAGATCGCCGGCGACCAGATCGTAAAGCTCATGACGCTGGGACTGACCGAGGAAGAGGCCGAGGCCGAGATCCTGGACGACTTCCTCAGCTAGCCTTTCGGCCCATGGCGGCGCCGCGGCAATGCGCGCCAACGAGAAGGACCCGCGAGCTCATCGGCTCGCGGGTCCTTTCTTCTTGCTTTCCTTACGGCCTCGGGCGAAGCGCGTGACCGCTACTCCTCGTCTTCCGACGAGTTGTCGCCGTCGGAATCGCCGCTGGAATCATCAGAGGAATCCGAGCCGGAATCGCCGTTACCGCTATCGCTGCCGGAGTCGCCGCTGCCGTCGGCCTCGGAGCTGCCGGACTCGTCAGTGCCGTCGGAGGCGGCCTGGTCGTCGGCAGCCGCGTCGCCGCCCTCATCGGTCAGAGCGCTGCCGTCGCCAATCACCTGCAGGCCGTCCAGGGCCACACTCGCCCCCAGCCACTTGCGCTCGATCACGTCGATGGTGCCGTTGCTGACCAGGTTGGCCAGGGCATCGCCGGCCGCCTGCTGCAGGTCGGCGTTCTCGGCCGATACCGCCATGCAATAGCCGCTCGGCTTCATCAGCATGGCCACCACCGACACATCCAGCCCCTGACCGTGGGCGGCGTACAGGCCGATGATGGCATCGGCCGCCACGTACTGCACCGTACCGGCCTGCAGCGCGGCGAAGGCGTCGCTCAGGCTGTTCGTGGAGGTGAGGGCATCCTGGCCGAACTCGTTGGACACGGCCCAGGCGCTCTTGGAGGACACCTGCGCCGCAAAGGTGGCGCCGGAATCGGGCGCGGGAACACCCGCGTCGGGGCTCAGGGCGAACAGCGCGATGCCCGTGGGCAGGTACGACGGAGACGTCCAGTAGTCGGCCTCGGCGTTGGCAGCGTCGATGCCCATGACCACGTCCACCTTGCCCTCGGCAATGGCGGCGGCCGCGTCGCTGCCCACGTCCACGATGGACACCTTCAGGCCCAGACTGTCGGCCATGGCGGCGGCGATGTCCACGTCGATGCCGATGATCTTGCCGCTGCCCATGCCCGCCAGCGGAGGATTCTCGGTGTTCACGCCCACGCGCAGCGTGCCCTCCTCGCCGATGACGGGGGGCGCCACGGTGGCCTCCTTCAGCGGGGGCTGGTAGTTGTTCGAGCCGTTGCACCCGCACAGCATAAGCCCCATGCAGGCGAGGGCCGCCGCGGCGACCATGACGAGTATGCGTCTTCTCACTTCGTCCTCCGTCTAAACGTTTTCAAACACGCTTCTTCCGACTGACCTAGTCTTTGACCCCACACTCGCGCACCGGGGCTTTCGCTTGCGCTACCGGCCCTCTCGTCCGTCGCAGGCTCTGGCTGCGAAATGGGTGCGGACGGTGCGTCTTACCTCTAGGATACGCCATGCTCACGGCGGGACGGGCCCGCGCGCTTACGTGGATCCTTTCGACCGCATCTGCCTTGGACTTGGAAGCGTCGGGGCGCCTCCGCAACTACAGACTCGAAAGAAGCACCGATAAGTGTAGCAGATCGGGCCCTCTTCCAAGAAAAGCCCAGAGAACCTATGGCTGACAAACGTCTTTCAAACGGCTGACGGACGGCTCCCGGGCGGTGCAGGCGCGGCTGCGGCGCGGCTGGAGGGCGACCGGAAGGCGGCGGAATCCCGACGGGGGCGCGACAAGGGCGCGGTCGTTCCCGAGACAGAACTGCGACAAGTGCGCGCTATGCTGGGAGCATGAGCGTCCTTTGCGAACAACTCCCCCTCTTCCCGCCCGCGACCGGTACCGATCGCGGCCCCCGCGCTGCGGAAAACCCCGCGGCGTCAACGCCCGCGCGGCCCTCCGAGCACCGTCGACGGGGCTGGCGGGAGCGCGTCTTCGAAGTGGCCGCCGAAACCCTGTGGCCCACGCGCTGCGCCGTATGCGACGCCCCGGGCGCTCCCCTGTGCGCCTCGTGCGCGCGGAAGCTGCCCTACATCGACGCGCTTTCGGCCTGCCCACGATGCGGGGCGCCGTTCGGGCGGGTGCAGTGCACCGAGTGCAACGCCGTCATGCTGGAGCCGTTCGGCTATCAGGCGCCGCCCTACGACGGCGCCGTCAGCCCGCTTCTGCTCACCGAGGAGGCGCGGCGCATCGTCACCGTGTACAAAGACCAGAACGAGCGCGCCCTCGCACGGCCCATGGCAGCCATCATGGCCCGTTACCTGCCCGACCGCTGGCTGGCCGAGGCGGCCATGGCCTTCGTGCCCGCCACCCCGGCCGCCCGGCGCCGCCGCGGCTTCGACCACGCGGAGCACATAGCGCGCGAGCTGTCGTGGATTGTCGAGACGCCCTTCGCTCCCCTGCTGGCACCCCCGCGCCGCCTCGACCAACGCACACTGTCGCGCGCCCAGCGCATCGGGAACATGCGCGCGGCCCTCACGGTGCTGCCGGGGGCCACGGTGCCGCGGCGCGTCATCCTGGTGGACGACGTGTGCACCACCGGCGCCACATTGTTCGCCGCCACAGAAGCCCTGAGGAAAGGAGGTGCCCAGGACATCTACTGCATCACCTTCGCTCGGGCATAGAAAAGCGCGCCATAGAAGACGCGCCTAATCAAAACGGTTCAGGGGAGTAACACGTAGCCAAGTGGCTCCCCTCGAGCCTGCCTTATCCTACAACAGAAGGAAGGCAGCTTGCAAGACCTTACTTCGAGAGCCGTACGCCCTCGGCCTCGGAGAACTCGGCCACGTCCACCGAGATGGAATGGCGAATGGGCTTCCAGGCGGCCTTCTTCACCAGCGCGATCAGCGCGATGGGAATGTAGGTGAGCATGAACAGCGGGAAGGTGAACATGTAGCGCACCTTCTTGGCCGTGGTGGTGCGGATGGAATCCCATTCCACGAAGGTGGTGAGCACGCCGAACACGAACATGAACATCAGGTAGTTGCACAGGCAGAACACGATGGAGGTGAGCGACGAGGCAATGGCCACGCCCGTGGACATAACGCCCGTGGCGGCCAGCACGATGATGATGGTGTTGAAGATAATGGAGATGATGGACAG
Source organism: Adlercreutzia wanghongyangiae (assembly GCF_035989245.1). Lineage (NCBI taxonomy): Bacteria > Bacillati > Actinomycetota > Coriobacteriia > Eggerthellales > Eggerthellaceae > Adlercreutzia > Adlercreutzia wanghongyangiae. The sequence continues at coordinate 51,078 of NZ_JAYMFF010000004.1, forward strand.
CAGCATGCCCGGGGCGATGGTCATCAGCATGTCGTAGCAGGCGAAGCGGTAGCCGCGGGGGTTGGTGACCGCGCCCTTCACCAGACGGCCCGCGTAGTGGGCGAACACCTGGTAGAAGCCCTTGGCCCAACGGAAGCGCTGGTTCCAGGAATCGCGGAAGGTGATGGGCTGCTCGTCGTAGAGCACGGCCGTGGGGCAGTAGGCGATGCGCACGCCGTCGATGATGGAAGACGCCGAGAACTCGATGTCCTCGGTGAGCAGATGCCACTTCCAACCGCCGGCGGCCTTCAGGATGTCGGCGGCGATGAAGAAGCCCGTGCCCGACACGGCGCAGGAGGTGTTCAGCGTCAGACGCGCCTGGTTCAGGAACTTCGCCTCGCGCAGGAACCATACGCCGTAGCCGGCCGAGATCCAGTTACTGCCGAAGTTCTTGGAGTTGCGGTAGGAGGTGGAGGCCTTGGCACCGTTATCGAAGGTGGCGTTCATCTCGCGGAAATAGTTCACGTCCAGCACGTTGTCGGCATCGAACACGAAGTAGGCCTCGTAGTCTTTGTCGGCGTACTGCTCCCAGATGGCCTTCAGCCCGTAATCGAGCGCGTAGCCCTTCCCCACCTGCTTCTCGTTATGGCGCGGGAACACGATGGCGCCGGCCTCGCGGGCCACGGCCGCCGTGTTGTCGGTGCAGTTGTCGGCGATGACGAACACGTCGATGAGCTCGGCCGGGTAATTCTGCACCTTGATGGAATGGATGAGGTCGGCGATGACCGCCTCCTCGTTGCGGGCGGCCACCATAACGGCGTAGCGATGGTTCTTCTTCGCCTGCACCTTGGGGGCCTTGCGGGTAAGGACGACCAGTACATAGTAGAGTTGATAGGTGTAGCAAATGGTAAAGGTCAGAAACACGCAGAAATTGAAGATGTCGACGAACGAGAGAGCCGACACTTGCGATGCCACGGTATCGAACACCAAATTACTCCTTGGACGTGCACCCGCCAGGGCGCGACTACGCAAACGACTGAATTATAGCCTTATGAATTCCATCGTGCGCCCATTTTGGGACTATCCGGGGAATTTGATGCCTTTTGGTCATAAAGAGCCGCCGCTCTCCGCAATTGCCCCACACCCCCTCCACACCTGTAAGGAAAGCGTAAGGTTCGCATTTGCACCAAGATGCCCTAACGAGGCTCCTCAAGAACCTGTTCGCCAAAAGTGCACTGAGTAAAGACATATTCGCTCGTCCCCTCGTCATTGCTGAGCAAAATTTGGCAAGCGGTAATTATCTCAAGCGCATCCTGCTCATATTGCGACAGGTTTTCATCAAGGTCGATTCCCTCATAGGTCGTACCCGAACTCACTAATATATTGACGGTGAAACAAGGATTTCTTTCTCCCTGATCAAAAGGAAGAGAACTCGCAGCCTCGGCACCGTCGAGAGGCGACAGTGCAGAAATCGGCAGCGGTTCGTCGCCTTTGGTCAAAGATAGCTCATAAGAACTAGACGCATCATCATCTGGTATCTGCAGACTTACGAGAATCTCGACTCGGACGCCCTCATCTGCGGGCGCAATCTGACCCAAGGAGAGAAACGCCCACGCTCTTGAAGATTCGCCGTCTTCCACAACGCGAGAGGAAACCGCATCCTGAAGAGTCGCAGGCTGAGGCGCCCCGGATATATCGAAGCCAGACGGCACGGAGAGCAGGGACAGCCCTAAAAACACCCCTATTGCTAAAAGAACCGCAGCCGCCGCTATGGGCTGGAAGCTTATTCTCCTGCAAAAGGAATCCTCTCTTTTCGAGGAGGCTTTCGCCATCGAAAGCTTGGAATCCGATCCAGAAAACATGTTTCGTCGCCTTACCTCACGCAATACCCGGTCATTAAGATCGACGGGCATCTCGATCCGCTCAACGGCCTTTCTGTAGTCGTCAAAATCCATAGCCGCCCCCCTCCATGGCTCGGCGTAGAGCAATGCGCGCTCGGAGAAGACGAGTCCGCACCGTCGACGCCCGGCTTTGGGTAATCCTCGCAATATCATTGGCAGAGTAGCCTTCGACATACTTGAGGTAAATGCACTCCCTTTGAGCGCGAGGGAGATCGCTTACGTATTCCCAAACACAGTGATCGGCGTCAAGCCCCGAACAGCCCTCATCACTCGCAGAAAGATGCCTGAATATCGGCGACGCATCAACATCAACCAAGACCTCACGCAGCGTAGACGATTTTCGAAAAAACTGCTTGACTTTATTCGAGGCAACCCGGAAAAGCCAGAATCGCACATGATCATCATCGACAAATTCGGTTTTGGTCTTAAGCAAAGCGAGGAAAACATCCTGATAGATATCCTCCGCCCACCGCTGGTCGATAAGCTGGCTGCAAAGATAGCGATAAAGAGGCGTTCCCAATTCCTCCAAAATCCGTCTAAACCATGCCTCGTCTTTGATGACAAACTTTTCCACCCGCGCACTCGTTCAAAAAGATGATAAATGATGAAACATTTTACCAACCTAAAGCGATTTATGAAATGAGGGACGAGTGTTTCACTCTCTCCGCAGCTGACAACAATTTAAGCAGAGAGGAGCGACTACCATGAATTTACACCCGAGGAGCCTACCCAGATACCTCTTAGGAATATACCTCGCGATACTCATCGCCGCGCTCGCATCATCACCTCAACCCGGATGGGCACAAGAAAACAATTCGCAGGAGGAACAAGACCATTTATACGCTCTTGTAGAAATGTTTGCTGACTATTCCCCCGATATTGATGTCGCTGACATAACGCTGAGTCAGCCAAAGCCCGTATACGATCTCAACCAAGAAGACATTTTAACTACAGACCACCGAAGCTGGAAGGTTCTCAGCAAAGGGCAAATCGTTGCTCTGATCTTTTCCGTAGATTCCGACGAAGGTTCTACCTATACACTTTCGACTGATGTAAGTTCTGCGATAGCAAAATCGGATTTGTCGGAATCTGAGGATCTCATATTTGCCGAGATGGATAACGTCTTATATTGCCTAGACAATCATTACGGCAACGCAAAAGCCGTCATGCAAAATGATGAAGGGAAGACCCAGCTCGAAGTTGTCGCTGTCGAAGACCTTCCTATGCAAAAAATATGCCAAGCGAGCAATGTGACCTATGAGGTGAATTCGCCATTGCCGCGAAGCATCACCGTCACCTCCAGCAAAACCCTCGGCGTCCCACATGTGATGCAGGGCGGAGACCCCATATGCTGGGCGGCCAGCGTTTGCCAAGCGGGAAGGTACCTTACCCACAACACCACCCATACTCCCAGAAGCCTTGCCATGGCTATAAAAGGCGCATATGTCGCGGGAACGGCCAGCGACGCACAGAATGGATTTGCACGATACACATATCCTAACTCATCTACAAGAATCGGCACGTGCTCCATCAATGGGCCACTCACTGATGCGCAAGTCAGAACATGGATCAACTCGGGAATCCCAGTTTATGCAAGGACCCTTTCCAACAAAGCAGGAGGCCATGCGGTAATCATAGATGGTTACAAAACATATAGCTCTGGCGCCATGGCCTTGCGCGTTGTGAATCCTGGAATTGGAGGTACGGGCATCATATATGCGACAAAAACCTCCGGATATTATCAGTTCTACTACAACTCCAGCGAGGGAAACACCTTTGCGTGGAAAACAGGCACTCTAGTATTGAACGGTTGGCAGAAACCTTACGGGGGATCGACGTGGAGTTATCTTAACACCAACGGCTCCACAGCCAAGGGATGGCTGAGCGTCACCGGAACCTGGTACTACTTCAATTCGGCAGGAACCATGCAAACAGGTTGGGTAAAAGTTTCCGGCAAGTGGTATTACCTCGAGAGTAACGGAGCAATGGCGACAGGATGGAAGAATATTTCCGGAAAATGGTATTCTCTCGATTCGTCAGGAGCAATGAGAACAGGCTGGTATAAAGAAGGTTCCTACTGGTACTACCTTCGAACAGGAAATAACGTGCCCAGTGGAGGTCCAGAAGGCTCTATGCTTGCCAACGGAAATTGGAGCATTAGCGGAAAAATCTATCGATTCGATTCCAGTGGCCATTGCCTCAACCCTTAAGACCCAAATTGAAGTCACATCTGGTCGTTAAAGGACTTAGAATGAATTTCCCACAAACGTTTTCGGTCCATCACTTCCCAGAAAAAACAGTAGGCAAGAATGCGCGCATACCCCTGTTTGTATTTGCCGCGCTCGCACTCCTCTTGGTTCTTTCGGGGTGCAGTCCGCGCAGTGTGCAGGAAGCCAATGAAGAATCACTAAAGCAGCGAGTTGTCAACTGCTCGATAGCTACGATACAGCGATACGAGCAGCACAATGAGCAAGACGCCAGACCAGCTGGAGAGTACTGGATCGCCAGCCCTGTCCCCCGCTACTACCTTTTCAACGAAGAGCTCGGCGTAATAGCCGCCAAACTGTATCCTCTCATGAAAGGCGACACCCTTCTCGCGTTGCAGTACGTGCCAGACGACGGCGCGCCAGGACTCGATGGGAACTATCCTATTGTGGTTACGGACAACCTGGCCTGCTACGAGAGCCTCATTAACGAGGAAGTCTCTTTTGCGGAAATAGAGGTGGACTCCGACCTATGCTGGCTCGTCACAAACGGTGGAGAGATCGTCCCCGTCGAGAATCAGGAATACGACGAAGACGAAGGCGCCCCTTCCCACTCAGAACACGAAACTACTGAGGAGGAGCTCGTCCCGTTCCTAGCTTCCATAGATTACTCAACTCCGGGCAAATGGATCGACATTAACCTTAATCGTTAGACATACCGTCTTATAAGAAAGGCGGCTCGCGTGGCGGGCCGCCCTGGGGAATACAGCTGAATTCAGGCTTCTAGAAATTCCAGGAGTTCATGTAGGCGATCTGCTCCTCGGTGAGGGTGTCTATCTGAATGCCCAGCGTCTCCAGCTTCGTACGGGCCACGCCGTCGTCGATGGCGGCCGGCACGTCGTACACCTTGTTCTCCAGCTCGCTGGCGTGCTCGTGCAGGTACTCGGCGGCCAGGGCCTGGTTGGCGAAGCTCATGTCCATGACGCTGGCGGGATGGCCCTCGGCGCAGGCCAGGTTCACCAGACGCCCCTCGGCCAGCACGATGACAGTGCGGCCGTCGGACAGCGTGTACTCGCACACGAGCGGCTTGATCTCCTCGGTCTTCACGGCGTTCTCGCGCAGCCACTTCATGTTGATCTCGGAGTCGAAATGGCCGGAGTTGCAGATGATGGCGCCATCCTTCATGTTTTTGAACGCCGGCTCGTCGATGACGTTGCAGTCGCCGGTGACGGTCACCCACACGTCGGCGAAACGGGCGGCGTCCTCCGCCTTCATCACGCGGTAGCCCTCCATATGGGCCTCCAGGGCCTTCAGGGGATCCACCTCGCACACGATGACGTCCATGCCCATACCGCGGGCGCGCTGGGCCAGGCCGCTGCCGCAGTAGCCATAGCCCGACACCACGATGGTGCGGCCGCACAGCAGGCGGTTGGTGGCGCGCACGATGCCGTCGAGCGTGGACTGGCCCGTGCCGTAGTGGTTGTCGAAGCAGTGCTTGGTGTTGGCATCGTTAATGTTGAACACCGGATAGCGCAGGGCGCCGTCCTTCGCCATGGCCATCAGGCGCACCACGCCCGTGGTGGTCTCCTCGGTGCCGCCGATGACGCCGGCCAGCTTGTCGGTGAACTTGGTGTGCAGGGCGGTGTCCAGATCGGCGCCGTCGTCCATGATGATCTGAGGGTCGGTGGCCACCACGGCGGCGATATGACGCTCGTAGGTTTCGGTGTCCTCGCCGGCGATGGCGTACACCTCGATGCCGTAGTCGCGCACCAGCGAGGCCGCGGTGTCGTCCTGGGTGGAAAGCGGGTTGGAGGCGCACAGCGCCACGGACGCGCCGCCGGCCACCAGGGTACGCATGAGGTTCGCCGTCTCCGTGGTCACGTGCATGCAGGCGCCGATGCGCACGCCCTCCAGCGGACGCTCTTCGGCCCAGCGCTCGCGGATGCGGGCGAGCACGGGCATGTCGCGGTCGGCCCACTCGATGCGGGCGCGGCCCTCGTCGGCCAGATTGATGTCACGGATGTCGCAGGCTTTGCTCACGGAAGGCTTCCTTTCCTCGCGGAATCGTACGGCTTATGGGGCACAGGGTACCACAGGCCGCAGCCCCTTCCCCGCCCGCGCCCGGCCGCTGCTCCCAAAAACCATCCGACGGGACGCCGCCGTCAGTCCTCCTCCTGCTCGCGGGGAATCGACTTCGTCTGGCCACAGACGACCTTCACGCCCACGGGAAGCTGGTCGGCGGCAAGGCCGCTCTCGGCGACCTCTTCCTCGCCCACCACCGTGTCGTAGGGCCAATCGATGATGCCGCCGAAGTCGTAGACCTGCTCGTAGCCCAGGGCCGCCAGCTTGCGCGCGGCCTCGGCGGAGCGCACGCCGCTGCGGCAGTAGACGAGCACGGGAGCCGTCTTGTCGGGCGCGACTTCGGCCGCCGACTGCCCGTCGATAGCATCAAGCGTCAGAAGCCGCGCGTTCACAATGTGCCCGGTGGCATATTCCTCCAGCGTGCGCACATCGAACACCACCGTCTCGTTGGAGACCATCATGTCGCGGGCCTCGCTCGCCTTGATTTTCTCGATCACCCCAGCACCTTCCTCGAAAGCATCGTCGGACTTCGGCGTCATGATAGCGCCGACGGCGACGACTGCCGCAAGCAGAAAGGCGGCGGCGGCAAATTTCCGCGCGTTGGCAGCCACAACACAGCCTATCGCGAGGCCTTGGCGGCCGCATCGGCCTCGGCCTTGCGGGCAGACTCCGCCATGGTGGTCAGCGCATAGGGGCTGCCGTGGCGCACGGCGGTGATCTCGGCCATAACCGACAGGGCGATCTCGGCCGGCTCGCGGCCGCGCAGGTCGAGGCCGATGGGACCGAAGATGCGGTCGATCTCCTCGTCGGTGTGCCCCGCCTCCACCAACGCCCGGTAGCGCGAAAGCTGCGTGGTGATGCGGCCGAGGGAGCCGATGTAGAAGGCCGGCGACTTCAAGGCGACCGACAAGGCGGGCACATCGATTTTCGGGTCGTGGGTTAAGGCGCACACCGCCGTGGAGAACGTGAGCGGAATGCTCTTGAAAGCCTCCTGGGGCCACGCGTGCACAAGCTCGTCAACGCCCGGGAAGCGCTCGCCGGTGGCGAACACGCGGCGCGGGTCGATGACGACGGTACGGAACCCCAGCACATGGGCGATCTCGCACAGGCGCATGGCGATGTGCACGCCGCCGATGCAGATAAGCTGGGGCTTCGAGGACACGCGGGCGAAAAACCAATCCACCGGCCCCTCGATAACATGGCCCGCAGACTCGGTCAGGGGCCGATCCCAGGCAGCGGCGGCAACACGGGCGATGCGCTCCCCCGCACCTGCGCCCCGAACCGCCTCAACGGGCACAACGGCGCACACCGCATCGTCGGCAGTCGCCTCGATAACCGCGAGGCGTTCCCGGCAGTCGGACGCAAGGGTCTCAAGCGCCGCCCGGGCCGTCGCCTCATCAGCCACGATAAGGGTCGTGCCGATAAGGGATGCCTCGCCTTCGGGGGCATCCGCACTGGGGAGGGGCTCGATGCGGATGTCCCCGGAGACCGGTTCCGCCGCCTCCACGGCGGTCAGGCGCAGATAGGCGCCATCGGCGGCGAGCAGCGCGTCTTCCATGGCGAAGAGCACCTCATCGAGGGCGTTCACGAAGACCTCGATGTTGCCGCCGCAAGACAGGCCCACTTCCTGGGCCCGTCGCGTGGAGGCGTGGAACTTCTCAAGGGAGGAGAGCCGCCCGGTCGCGCACTCCATGGCCACCTGGGCCACGGCGCCCTCGATGCAGCCGCCGGAAACCGAACCGGAAAGCCTGCCGTCGGCCGACACCGCCATCACCGACCCCGGCACGCGGGGCGAAGACCCCCACGTCTTGGTCACCTGGGCCAGGGCCACGCACTGCCCCTCGGCAAACCACCGGCGCACATCGTCACGAACCTCGCGCATGTTCCTCTCCTCCTGATAAATATCAATCAACAACCTCGCTGGTTCGCCCAAGGAAGTCAGCGAGGGGCCGACAGGTGCCTGGAATCGCCCCGCCTTTGGGTCAAGTGACCCTCGATCACGCCGAGCCCGAAACAAGGGGCAAGGCCAGGCGCCTGTCGGAACCGCAGCGTCGATGCATTCGCCGTTGCGTCAGCAGCGACGGCATCATTACATATCGTGGCAGGTCAGGCATTCCCCGTCGGTCAAGTTCTGATCGACGTGGCTCGCGGGCATCTGGATTCCCACACCCGATCCGTCGGGCGTGTGGCACGTCGTGCAGGCTGTGCCCTTGGTGTCGCCGTGCACCACTTCGGGAATATCGCAGGCGATGCCGTAGACCGGCACGTACTCCCCCGCGCTGTAGTCGGTGATGCCCTCGAGCGGCTCGAGGTTGGTCGACTGCACGGCGCCCACGGCGCCGCCTGCGATGCGCTCCTGCTGGAGCTGCTCCTCCTCGGAGCCCTCGATGGCCTTGCCGCTCGCGGCCGCGGCATCGACGCTCGGGTCATAGGGCGTGTACTCGCCGCGCACCACCATATCATTGGAAGCCAGGCCATCGCTGGGGGCGACCTCTTGAGTCTCGGGCGCACAGCCCGCAAGGCCTAAAGTCAGCGCCGAGGCGCACAGTATCGCCGCGAGGCCCTTCCTTTTCATTCCCTTCATGTCTTATCTCCTTTTCAACTAGTGAGAAATGGGGTTGAAAGCAACGTTGCGAATCGGTTCGGATTGAAGTTCGCGAGCTATCACGTCAAGCGCTTCCTCGTCGAGTTCCACCTGGTGGCAGCAAACTGCGGGGGCCGCAGGGTCATCGGCCATCTCAGGAGGAAAGCCCTTGGCCGCTCCGTAGGTGACGACTTGCAGCGGACGCTTGATGCGCAGCTTCTGGGCCCGCTGAATGAAGGCGCCCAAATAGGAGCGATTCTCCATTTCGCGGGGAGCCAGAACGCTCACGGCCAAATCGCAGTGCACCTGGTGCTTTTCCTTGCGATCGACCACAGGCACCACCGCCCTCTCGTCGGCAAGACGGTAGAGCAAAAGCACGCGGTGGCTCAAAAGCTCGTAGGTATTCCCTCCGGCCGAGGTATCCCGCGCCAGCGGAGCTATAGCATCGTAGTAGTCGATCTCCCGCGCGCACTCCATCTTCAGCGCGTAAGTTTCGCCCTCGTGCGTGCGAAACATCGCCTCGGGCACGCGAAGCTCGCGCGAAGGCACCTGCCACCCGGCACGCACCTCGTCGGTCTCGACCGCCACAAGCGAATCGGGGCCCCCGGCAGCAACGGCCCAGAAACGCACCGGTGCAAGGGCGCTCGCCACGCCCAGGTAGACCCAGGCCTCGTAGGCCGCGCGAAGGAGCACCTCGAAGGGAGCCCGCGCTACCTCGCGCGCTGCGCCGTCCACCTCGGCCAAAGGAACCAGGCCGCTTGCCGCATCCAGCACGAGGGCCTGCAGAGGCCGCGCGGCGGCTGCGCGCGGATCGGCGACGAATTGCTCGAGGCGCGGGGCCAACGCGTAGCGGGAAAGGCCCGCAGCTCGGCAAAGGTCGTCTCTCACCGCGGCAAGCCGGCCGGCCAGCACCTCGGCCTCGGACAAGCCGTCAGCCAAGACCTCCTCGGCAAGCAGCCCCTGCACCTGTTCGACCCGCCGGTAAAACTCCTCGCGCAGGGGCTTTCGCACCGAAACCCTGCCGGGTGCGAGGTCGATGTCCTCTTGGGAAGCCGCCCACTGGCGTAGCGCCCCCAGAGCGCTCCCCCACGTCGTTGTGCTCCTGGCCATAGCCGTCTCCTCCATCCGAGCGTCAGATTAGGCGATCTCGGTCAGCGTGCGCTTCACGAGCGTCCGCGCGATGTCCACCTTGTAGGCGTTCTTGCCGAGCGGCTTGGCCACCGACACGGCCGCCTCGCCGGCCTTCGCGGCGGACTGCTCGTTCACGCCGCTGGAAACCTCGGCCTCCGCCTCCTTGGAGCGCCAGGGCGCCGGGTACACGCCACCGAGCACCACGCGGGTAGCCCCGTCGGCGCCCTGGGCCACGGCGCAATTCACCACAGGGAAGTCGATGGACTTGCGCAGGGCGAACTTCTGGAAGGCGCTCTTGGCCGTCTTGGGCACGCGGAACTCCTTCACCACCTCGCCGTCCTCCAGCACGTTGGAGCGGTGGCCGCGGGCACCGAAGAACTCCTCGGCGGGAACCTCGCGCTTGGTGGTGACCACCGTGGCCCCCAATGCCACGAGCGCCGGAGCGGTGTCGTGGGACGAGGAGGCGAAGCAGCCGCCGTCATCGCCGAAGATGGAGTGGTAGCGGTTGTCGCCGATGCGGGCCGGACAGGTCTTGCCGCCCTTGCGCCGGCAGTGAAAGCGATCGTCGGGCACGCGGAAATACCAGCAGCGGTGCATCTGGCAGACATTGCCTCCGAGCGTGCCCATGTGGCGGATGGTGGGCGATGCCACGCGCGAGGCCGCCTGGGCCAGGGCTGCGGCATGCTCCTTCACCACATCGCTCTCGGCCACATCCGAAAGCCTCGCCAGTGCGCCGATGCGCAGCTCGTCGCCGGCATCCTCGATGCCGTCCATGCCCTCAATGGTCTTCAAGTCGATAACCGTCTCGGGATACTCGGGGAAGATCTCGTCCTTGAGCGTTCCCAGAAGGTCGGTGCCCCCGGCCATGACCCAGGCGGTGCCGTTCGCTGCCTCGCTGGCGGCCTGGTCGACCGAGGAGGCCTGCATGTGCTTGAAGTGCTTCATCGTTTCTCCTCCTTCTCTACGCCTGCTTGGAAGCGATGGCGGCCAGCACCTTGTCGGGCGTGAAGGGCTGCTGGTTCACCCAAGCGCCGATGGCATTCTGGATAGCCAGACCCACCAGGCCCGCATTGGTATGGGCATGGGCCACGCCAGTGGACCCGTAGGCGCCGCCGCCCATGCGCGTCTCGACGGGCACTCCCTCGATGGCGGGCTGGTCGAGGGCCGTGGGCACCTTGTAGTCGTACATGTTGCCGTTCAATAGCACACCGGTGTTCTCGTCCCAGATGAGCTCCTCGCGCAGCGCACGCCCCTCGGCCATGGTGAGCGCCATCTCGATCTGGCCCAAGGCCGAGGCCGGGCGGATGACCTTGCCGAAGTCGTGGGCCGACACGTAGTCGGTGATCTCCACGAGACCGGTCTCGGGGTCGACGGCCACCTCGCAGAAGTCCACGTTCATGGTGCGCACCACATCGGACTGGAAGGGAACCTCCGGCTTGCCGCAATACCCCACGGCCAGCTGGCCGATACCCACGATGGGCATCTGCTGGGAGGGGTCGGCCTTCAGCGTGATCATGGAGTCCACCAGATCCACCTCGTCGGCCGTCACGCCGAACAGCGCCGCGCCCGTGGCGAGAATCTGCTGCTTCAGCTGCACGGCCGCCTCCTTGGCCGCCCAGGTGCAGGTGCTGCCGCGGTCGGCCGCGTCGCCCTGCTGCCAGTTGTTGTAGTTGGGCGCGTAGTAGACGATGACGTCTTCCAGCTTCATGCCCATCTCCTCGGCGATGACCAGCTGCACCGCATCGGGCCAGTAGGTGCCGATGAGGGCCTCGGCGTAGGGCATGTAGATCTTGCCGTCCACGCCCATGCGCAAATTGATGTTGTAGGAGATCATGCCCCAGGTCATCGACCAGCAGGCACGGGCCGCCACACCGTGCAGGCGTCCGTCCTCCAGCGTCTTCTCGCCGGCCTTGTGCCATTTCCCGTCCCAATCAAACGCCTTCTTGCCAGCGTCCATGCAGGCAGAGAGCGAGGGGTCGGTCACCGAGACGTTCTTCATGATGACGTCGGTGATGGGCATATCCAAAGCGTCGGCGATATGGGCGAAGGCCAGATTCACCGGCTCCCACATGTCCTTGCCCGGGTCGGCCGTGGTGCAGGCGCCGTTGGTGACGTAGTAGGCCATCTCGGAGTAGATGTTGGGGCACGTGGTGGACTTGAAGGCCTGGGCATTAGGCGGCAGCACCAAGTGCCCGTGAGTCTTGTCGCCGTAGCCGCCGCGGGCACCGGACTGGTGCACGTTCTTCGACTGTACCGCATGCAGGGTGCCATCGTTGTTGTAGCCGATGCGGGCGGTGATGTAGGTCTGGGGCACCGCGGCGTCGAAGGCCTGGCGGCGGGTGCTCACGAAACGCACGGGGGTGCCGCCGAGGCGCTTGGAGAGCACCGGGGCCAGAAGCGCGCCGCGCTTCTCCACGAAGTCGCAGTAGCGCGAGGCCATGTACGGCGAGAGAGCACGCACCTTGTCCGCATAGGTGCCCATGCCCATGAACGCGGACACGGCCGGCCCGTTGTTCGGGAAGTGGGCGTGGTTGGTCACGTAGCACATCTTCTCGCCGTCGGGGTTGCCCCACGGGTCGTTGTCCCAGTAGCTGAAGTAGGCCGGCGGCATGGAGCGGAACTGGCTCCACATGGGGCGCCCGTACTCGATGACCTCCACATGGTCGGATTCGGCCAGGCCCTTCTCCACATTGCCGATCTCCCATTCGACCGGCGCCCCGAAGGTGTTGCCGGTCATGTTGGAGTCGGGGTTCATCTCGGGGCGCAGGATGGGCGCGCCGGGCTTGGCGGCCTCGCGGCAGTCGGTGATGAAGGGCAAAGCCTCCCATTCCACGGCCACAGCATCGAGCGCCCGCTTGCAGGCCTCCTCGTTGTCGGCCACCACGACCACGCCCACCTCGTCGCCCTCGAACTCGGCCTCATCGCCCAAAAGCGGGCTCTCTCCAAAGGCGAAGTAGGCCGGCTTGTACTTAGGCATGGAGGCGATTTCCTCGTCCTCGTAGGTGAGCACGAGGTGCACGCCGGGCACCTTCTCCGCCTCGGAAATGTCGAGGCTCTTGATCTTCGCATGGCCGTAGGGGGAATGCAGGGCCATGGCCGTGAGTGTGCCGGGCATCCAGATATCAGTGGGATACATCGCCGCACCCGAGATCATGTCCCAGGACTGGCGGCCGGGATGGTCCCAGGTACCGACGTACTTGAATTCGGTGCGGTCGTCGTTCACGCCCGACAGGATGGATTCGCAGGCAGCACCCATTAGTTGCCTCCCTTCATGGCAGCGGCGGCCTCCTGGATGGCCTGCACATGGCGGCTGTAGGTGCCGCAACGGCAGATGTTGCCGGCCAGCTCCTCGCGGATCTGCTCGGCCGTCGGCTCGCCGTACTTCTCGATGATGTACTTGGCCACGGTGAACTGGCCCGGGGTACAGTAACCGCACTGGGCCGCGTCGTGCTTGGCATAGGCCTCCACCAGCGGGCGATACCGCTCGTCGGCCGCGATGCCCTCGGAGGTCTCGATGGCACGCCCCTCGCACTGGACGGCGAGCATCGTGCAGGCCAGCGCCGGCGTGCCGTCCACGAGCACGGTGCAGCTGCCGCAGCCGCCGCGGTCGCACATCTCCTTGGTGCCGCCGTGCAGGTCGGTGGCGCGCAGGAGGGTCTCGCGCAGGGTCCACTGGGGCTCCACCTGCACCTTGATCTCGTTGCCGTTGATGTTCAGAACGGCGCATTGGGGAATGCCGCAGGTGGCATCGGGATGCGCCTCCTCGAAATGCTTGACCAGGGCATCGTAGTCCGTGGTCTTACTCCCGCACACCGGGCAGGTGTAGACGAAGTCCGTGACGGTCACGGTCTCGGCCACGGCCTCCTCCGGCACGCCGAGCACGCTGCCGATGCCCAGACCGGCCACGCCGGCCGCCAGGCCCGCGATGCCGCCGACCTTGAAGAAGTCGCGACGGGACACATCGCTCATCGTCATCCTTCTCCTCCTTCTCTTCAGCTGTCGTTATTGACATGCCTAGAATAAGGAGGAGGGGGCTAGGCCGCATTACGCAAAGGGGGTATACCCCGGGGTATTTTTGGGGTAAGCGCCCCGCTCCGCCGGTTCCAACCGGGAAATCGAGGCGCACAACGGAAAGCGGCGCACAAAGGACGATGTCCTACAGCACACCCTCGTCGCGCAGGAGGGCCACAGCCTGCATCTTGGAATGCACGCCCAGCTTGGAATAGATGTTGCCCAAATGCTTCTTCACCGTCTCGCGGGACACCACCAGCCGCTCGGCCGCCTGGGCCACCGTAGCGCCGTCGGCCATCACGGCCATAATCTCGCGCTCGCGCTCGGTCAGGGCATCGGACGGCCCGGAGGCGGGGACGGCGGAATCCTCGACGAGCCGCACGAGCGCGGCATCGGCGGCTTTGCGGGCAGCATCCCCCTCGGCCTGGCGCAGCACCGGAGCGAGCACGATCAGCTCCTCGGCGTTTTCCCGAATGATCGCGACGAAGCCCGCGCGGGTGGCGATGTCGAAGGCCTCGCGTATAAGATCCGTCGCCGCCCGGGTGCGTCCGGCCTGGAACGCGAGCAGGGAGGCGAGAACGCGGGCGGCGGTGCAGAGGACGACGTCTTCGCGGGGCGTCGCGCGCACGATATCCGCCACCGCATCCGCGACATCGTAGTCGCCGGAGCAGTACCCCAGAGCGGCGGCAAGCAGGGCGAGGCGCGGCTCGGGCGCGCGGGCATCGCGCGGCCCCGCGCCGCGATTGCCCGCAAGCCACAGCCTGATCAGGGGAAGCGAGGGCAGCGCCGTCGATACGGCAAGGGCATCCTCGGCCATGGCACCGGCCAGCAGCGATCGGGCCTTCGCGCCCTCGCCCAGCGCCATCAGCCGATTCGCCTCGATAACATCCATGGACACCGCCAGCGAGGGGACGCGCGAGGCGGCTGCGAGCCGACGGTAGGCGCCGAGCTCCGCGGTGAAGCGGGCATCATCCCCCTCCCGATGCGCCACGACCGCCCGCGCCCAGTGGGCATGGGCGAGCATCGGCTTGCGTTCCCGATCGCCCTTGTCGTAAAGGACCAGGGCCTGGTGGGCGAACTTGTCGGCCTCGGCGTTCTGCCCCAGCACGGCCGCGAGCACGGCGAGGTTCCCCAAGGCCGAGCAGATGAGGTTCGCGTTGCCCGTCAGCCGCTGGGCCTCCAGGGCTTCGGCGAAGCAGCGCTTCGACTCCACCGGATCGACGTACTGCAGCGACGACGCGGTCAGCTGCAGCATCATGCCGCGGAGATAGTGCTCCTCGGCGGGAAGGAACCGCAGGGCCCTCTCCGCGAAATCGCGGCAGGCATCCCACTGGCCCTGGAACACGGCGAGGAAGGCCTTCTGCACCATGCAGAAGGCGAAGAGGAAATCGTCGCCGTCCTTCAGGCGCAGCATCGCCTTGTGGATGAGCCCGTTGGCCTCCAAGGGGCCCTTGACGAGCGCCGTGGGAAGCGCCGCCGCCGCGCACACGAACGGATGAGCCTCCAGGACATCCGGCGGAAGCGTCATGGCCCAGCGCAGCACCGTCTCGTTGTCGTCGTTCATGTACCGCGACTTCCACCGCGCGGCGATGATGCCGCAGATGGCATCCCAGTCGCGCATCCAGTAGGAAAGCGTGACCGCCGCATCGTCATAGCCCTCGGCGAGGTACCAGTCGCGTGCCCGCTGCGCCATCGCGGCGCGCTCAGGCTCGGGCAGCCGCTTGAATCGCTCCTGAAGGACCTCGAGCAGCATGGCATGGTACCGAAACCAATCGGAACGGCCCTCGCGGGGAAGTCGCTGGACGAACAGGCCGCTCGCCGCCATCTCGTCGATGAGGCGGCGCACCCCGTCGGCTGACTCCCCGGTGATGGCAGCCGCCAGATCGGCATCGAAGCTGTCGACCACGCTCGTATTCACCATGAAGTCAAGGAGATCGGCGTCGACGGAGGACACAACCTCTTCCAGCAGGTACTCCCCCACATTCTCCCGCGCCCGCTCTATGGCCTGCTCTGCCGCGGCAACGCCCGCCCCCTCGCAGCACATGGCGAGCAGGCGGCTCGCGGCGGGCCATCCCCCCGTCGTCTCGCGCATGCGCGCCAGAGCAGCCTCGTCGAGATGGGCTCCGCCCGAAGAGAACAGCTCCGATTCCTCGTCGGCGGTAAAGCGCAGCAGCGATTCGCCGATCTCGAGCAGCTTCCCCTGCATGCGCAGCTTCGCCAGGGGAATGCGCAGGGGCATGCGGGATGTGGCCACCACGTGGATGTTCGGCGGCAGATGCCGTATGAAGTAGGACAGGGAATCGCCGCTGGTCAGCGACCCCTGCACGGCGTGGATATCCTCCAGCACGACGGCAAGATCGCCCTCGTGGGCCGCCAACGCGACAATGAGCTCGGCCAAGGCCGCATGGGAAGCCGCCTGGTCGGCCCAGGGAACATCGAGGAAGTTGTCGGGAATGCCCAGATCGCCGGCAACCGAGAGGACCGCCGAGCAGACAACGGCCCAGAAGCGCGCCGGATCGGCATCGTCCTCGTCCAGCGAGCACCATGCTACAGCCAGGGGCGTCTCGGCGACCCATTGCGCCACGGCCGTAGTCTTGCCGAACCCCGCCGGGGCAACGACCGTCGTCAGAGCCGCGCCGGCAACCCCCTCAAGCGCATCGGCCACTGCGACGCGACGCACCGTGCCTCCGGCCACGCCGGGACAGGCTATCTTCGAAGGCAGCATCACCAGACGCGGCGGCCTCGACGCAGCCGCGCCGTCCTTTTCCAAGCCCATACCGCTCCTCCCCTTCGACTCCGGACCCTCGGCCGATGTCTTTTCCCGTGCCTAGTGTACCCCGTCGGCAAGCGCGCGGGCAAGGGCGCGCAGGGGAAGTTCCACGCATCCCTTGCGCGTACGGCCCACGGAAAGCCCGTCGAGCCATCGGCACAGATCGTCGAAGGTGATGGACGCGGCCTGGCTCGCCGTCATGCCCTCCACCTGCTCCATAAGCGCATCGGCTGCGGCCAGGCAGAGCGTGCACGCGTAGCCGTCGAAGCGGGCCCGCTCGACAACCTGCTCGCCCGCCACATCGGCCGAGCAAACAAGACGCACCTCTATCTCGTCCCCGCAGAAGGGATTCTCGCCGCGTGCTGAGAGAATGCGCTCGTCCTCCCGCGCAAAGGCTATATCATCGAAGCCGCGATGGGCCGCGCTCCGGCTCCGCTCCTCGATGATGGCGCTGTCGATGGTCGTCGGCATCAGCATGTCCTCCTCTTCTCGCATCGTTCCTCCACAGCCGCCACGAGCGCGTCCACGTCGTCGTCTGCGCTGTAGCCGCCAAAGCTCGCCCGCAGCGAGGCCTTGAGGCCCAGCGCCCGGTGCAGGGGCTTCGCACAGTGGTGACCGGCGCGCACCATGACGCCGGCATTGCTCAGATGCTGGGAAACATCGTGAGGATGCACGCCGTCCACAGTGAACGAGACGAGGGACTCGAAGGCCCTGCCCGGCTCGTCACCGATCACGCGCACCCCCGGAATGGACGCCAGGCGATGCCGCGCCGCTTCGGCCAAAACGGACACGTGTGCCGCCAAAGTGTCGAGCCCCGCCGCCTCCAGCAGATCGATGGCCACAGGCCACACGGCTGCGGCGGCGACAGGCGGCGTACCCGCCTCGAAGCCGGCCGGGCCCGCAAGGGGCGCGTAGCCATCGTCGTCGACCCGCGCCGCCATGCCGCCGCCCCCGACGAGGGGAGAAAGCTCGCCGATGGCGCGCTCGGAGCACACCAGGGCGCCCACACCCGCAAGGCCGCCCATCTTATGAGCCGAGCAGCCGTAGAAATCGAAGGGGGTGTCGGAGAGATCCACGGGGATATGGGCCGCCGCCTGGGCTCCATCGAGAACGATGAGGGCGCCGCACGAGCGCGCCTCGTTCAGAATCGTCGCCAGAGCGGGCTGGGCGAATCCCAGCACGTTGGAGCGGTGGCACAGCGCCACGGCCTTAGGACTTCGCTCGGCGATGCGGTACCAGGTCGAAAGGTCGAGCAGCCCATCTGCGCCGACGGGAATCCACGCCACCTCCACGCCCCGCTCCTCTGCGAGCATCTGCCAGGGCACAATGTTGGAATGATGGTTGTCCGCGGCCACGGCTACGATATCGCCCGCGCGAAGATGCCTCCGACCCCAGCCCAGGGCCGCCAGGTTCAGGGACTCGGTAGCGCCGTGGGTGAGCACGACCGCCTCGGGCGACGACGCGCCAAAAAACGATGCCAGGCGCTCGCGGGCGCACTCATAGGCATCGGTGGCCTCCTCGGCCAGAAGGTGCGCACCCCGGTGGATGTTGGCGCAGCTGGTATGCAGAAACGCCGCGTGGGCGTCGGTGACGGTAGCGGACACGAGGGCGGTGGCGGCGCTGTCCAGATAGACGAGCCGATGCGCGCCGTCTGCGCCCACTTTCCGCTCAAGGATGGGATAGCGGCCCCGGTCGAGCGGGGTTTTCATCGCGTCAGCCACGGAGCACCAGCCCCTCCACCCGTGCAAGATCAGCCGGCGTGTCCACGTCCTCGAACAGATACGGCTCGTCGAAATGCACCTGCCGCGCGGCAATGTCGCGGCGCGAGCGAAACAGAACCCGGGCGCCCTCGTCGCCCTTAAGGGAGAGGAGGTCCTCGAAGACCACCCGGTCGAACAGGCACGGGTTCCCGCGATGACGGTCGTTGGCGGACAGATAGGCCTGGGCATGCCCGCGGCCGTATTCCGCCATCAAGGCATTCAAGTGCCCGGTACGCACGAAAGGCTGATCGGCCACGAGCAGCACGACCGCCGTGCAGGAGCGTCCTTGCGCATGGCGTACCGCCGCGCGCACCGAGGACGCCTGCCCCTCGCACCACCGTCGGTTCCTCACCACGGCAACATCGCCGCCGTCGGGCCGCTTGCCCACATGAGCGACCAAGGCATCATGATAGGCACCCGTCACAAGGCACACCTCGTCGGCAGCGCAGTCCAGTGCTGCGTCCAGGGCCCGGTCGACCAAGGTCGAACGGGCGAACGCGGCCAGAAGCTTCGGCGCGCCCATGCGCCGGGACGCTCCGCCGGCGAGCACGGCCACGCAGATCTTGGGGGGCACTTCCATGGAACAGACTCCTCTCAGCACACGAAGAGTCTATCTGGTGCCCCCCATGGCCGCATTCCCCAAAAGGGGTATCTGGACGTGCAGCGGGGGGGGACGGA